>RFKT01000154.1 GCA_003694225.1 Candidatus Dadabacteria bacterium | reverse complement strand
CTCTCCTTTACGCAATACCTCCCTTTGTCATCAAGTCCGACTGTACAGGCTGCAATATCAGGATCATGCTCAAATAGGATTATCGATTCTGTCTCCACTGCATAATCAAGTAGCTGTTTTTTCTCTTCGAGAAGGCGGCGGGTGCACATGTCATATCCCATATGGTAAGGAAGCGAGAGATGATGGGAAGTAGGAATAAGATCAGCTGGATAACACACGCTTCTATCATCTCCCTTAACCTCAATCCATTGAAGCCCCTCTGTATGTCCGGATGATGGATGCACACAGATGCCTGTGTAAATCTCTGTTTCTCCATCTAAAGTCTCGCATTCCACCATAGAGAGAAGAGAGACGTTTTCTTTAAGATAAGAGGCACGCTCTCTGGGATTGGGGCTCTCCCCTGCTTTAAGATTATTTTTCTGGATAAAAACCTTAGCATTCCTAAACACTGGCTCGATTTCCCCCTCATTTTTCTCCTTCCACCTTGAGATTCCACCAGCGTGATCGAAGTGAAGGTGTGTTATAACAATATCTGTAATTGTATCCGGATCAAATCCCCACTCTGCCTGAGGAACATTGTTTATTCCGAATATCTTTCTTTCCTTCTCCCCCCACTTTTCACCAAGCCCAACATCCACCAACAGTTTCCTCTCATCCCACTCTACAAGCATCACTCTTGCAGCAAGCCTTATGCAGTTATCCTCATCAGCAGGAATCTTCCTGCTCCAGAGGGCCTTGGGCACAGCTCCAAACATAGCTCCGCCATCAAGCCTAAAATATCCCAGAATATGCGATGATACGTTAAATTTCCCTATTTGCATGGCAGATCTATCCCAAAAAGTTGTTTTGTATTTCTTGTCATCTTCTCAGCGCAATCTTTAAAGCTTACCCCTTTTATCTCAGCAATCTTTGCTGCTGTCTCTACCAAAAATGCACTTTCGCATCTTTGTCCCCTATACGGTTCGGGCGACATATAGGGAGCATCCGTCTCCACAAGCAATTGATCTAAAGGAACCTTGCTCACAACTTCTCTGACTTTTTTGGCATTTTTGAAAGTAACCACACCCGTAAAAGATACCATAAAATTTAACTTCGCAAGTTCTCTCACTAAAATACTGTCTCCACCATAGCAATGAAACACCCCTCCAACAGCCTCTGCTCCCATCTCCCGCAATATCTCAAAACACCTTCTCTCCGCATTTCGTGAATGGACTATTATCGGCTTTCCGACCTCAAGAGCAACCTCAATGTGAGCACGAAACCACCTTTCCTGCCCTTCAGCAGATGCCGATTCCCTAAAGAAATCAAGCCCTGTCTCGCCAACAGCAATAACATCTGAATGAGAGCAGAACTGAAGTAGGCTCTTTTTGTCTAAAGCCTTATCAGCGTCGTGAGGATGAAGCCCTGTAGCAGGAAACACCCCCTCTCTGCGCGAGGAGAGCTCTAAAACCCTTTCGGCCGATTTAAACCCATCTCCTGCGGCTACGCTAACAATGCCTTTAACTCCCGCATTGGATGCTCTCTCTAGCACCTCATCTAAGTCGCCTTTAAACTCCTCCGAATCAAGGTGGCAGTGAGAATCTATTAGTATGGTTTCCACGACAACTGAGAGAAATACAGAAATACAAAAAAAAAAGCAAGCATATTAACAGGTTAGGCAACACTCGCCCCAAATTACCCTCGTTACTATATTTAACTTGGAATACCTGTAACTAACTGGAATCAAAGAGCATCTTTCCTCCACCATCTAGAATTACCATTCTGAATTTAAATCAGGAAACCGTTTTTACAATCTGCTGCTAAGATAGCCTTCCTCCAGGAGAGAGTTCGCCTTCTAGGAGAGCTTCAAAGAAAAGGAAAATAAAAGAGTTTAGTTTACGGAGATACAATGAAAAGGAAAGTTAAAGCCCTGTTTGTAAATGCGCTAGATGTTGTATCGCTTTACAGGAGAATATCGCGGCTTGAAAGGGCAAACAGGTTTTTACTGCAAAAATACCAAAAGCTCTCTGCCGAAGTTGAACAGCTCGGCCTAAAGTCTGCCTATATGGAATATACCTTGACAGATCATGGTAGGCTCTCATTACAAGGTGAAAGCAGAAAATTCAAATCTTCCCGCTTTAAATATGATGCATAAAAAGCGGTAGTTTTCTTGCTTAGAGTGTTTTTTGTTGCAGTCTTGAGGAAAGAAGAGAGAAGATATTTTCGTCTGATAAGGATCTTCCCTTAAGATCCATATCCGCTTTAAGAATATCTTTCATCGATTCAACTATATATTTAATGCTTCTACACTTTGCCCTAGCTTCATTTTTGGAAAATTGCCACTGTGTCATTCGCAAAGATTTTCTAATCTCGCCAGGAGTATAACCCTTTTCAGAAAGATATTTTATAACCATCTCCTTTTCGATGGATTTAGCAATAAGAGAAAGCAGCAAAAATGGATTTACTCCGACATGAAAAAGTGCAGAGATGATTTTTTCCGAAAGAAACTCATCACCATTTGCTATTGCATCAAGCAGCTCAAATTCATTTGGAACAATTAACTCAGGGACTATTGCCAAAAGATCATCCTTTGAAACCTTGCCGTCTTCGCAATAAAGAGCAAGCTTAGAGACAAAAGAAGCTGCCATATCAGCGGGAGGAACACCATCTGCTTCAGCCGCCCTTTGCACCAAAGAGCTAAACTCAGTCAGACAGCTTCTTGATATTGCAAGGCCATGCCGAGAGCACTCCTTTGCTATCCACCTCTGAAGGGAATATCCCTCTAGGTGGGGAATTTCCAATGAAAGGTTCTGCTCTGCAAAAAATTTATATAGCTTAGTATTTTTAGGAAGTTTAGTTCCAAGACACACAAAAACCGCATCTGAAGGCGGTGAGGAAAACAGGGAGAGCAGAGAAGGGTGGTACATGGCTTTCAGATTATCAATTCTCTCAATAAGATATACACGAGCAGATGAAAAAAGAGAGAGGGTCATGGACTCTTCAGCAAAGCTCCTCAGCTTCTCGGCCGTAAGCTCCTCTGCCTTTATCCTTATTATAGAAGGGGCAGCACCACCGCACTCAGAGGCAACTTTTTTCGCCACTGAAGCGGCTATTCTATCTCTTCGGATATAATCTTCGCATAATACAAGAACTGCCCTCGGAAAACGCTTCTTACTAAGCAAAGCCTTAAAAAGATCTTTTGGGCTTTTCGGAGATCTAGGCTTCATGAAAGCAAATACCAACAGGTGCCCAGGGGCGGAATCGAACCACCGACACGCGGATTTTCAGTCCGCTGCTCTACCGACTGAGCTACCTGGGCATTAAGCTCAAATTTTCTGGCTAAACACATACTTGAATATTTTCATTAGGTCAACGCTTAGAAAAGCCCTCTTGTTAACCCACCAACAAAACAGGCAATTATCCTCACTAGTCCGAGGCGGAAGAAAATGGGCTCGGCCAATACAAAAGGATATTAAGGGAATTCCTCCCTAAACACCACTGTATCGGGCATCATGACTCATCACACCATTTAACAGTAAAACCAAAGGTTTTTAATAACTTGGCTGGAGATTTTATAAGACAATGTAAAGCATCATAACACACTCGCCATTTGAGGTGCTATAATGCTATAACCTACTACATCAAGTGAGGTATGGCTGTATCCTATACAGTTGCGATTGTATATAGCCGGAAGGAGGGTTTCAGATGTCAGAACAAGGAAAAACCATCTTGGTGGTGGATGATGATCCCGATGGAAGAGCGCTTTTATGTAAGATGCTTCAGCGCCTTGGGCATACTCCCATAGACTTCGAATCAGCCCAGGAGGCCCTCGATAATATCCACAAGCACACATATGACATAGCGCTGTTGGACATAATGATGCCTAACATGAACGGTTACGAACTATTGGAAAAAATCCGTGCTATTCCAGAATACAAGGAACTCCCAGTAATTATGGTTACAGCCAAAGACAAAGACAGTGAGATCCTTGAGGGATATAAGTTTGGGGCTGATTACTACATAACCAAACCTTATACATCCAAGCAGCTTGAATTTGGCATTAAGATAGTCTCTGAATCACAGTAGTTTAATGGTTGTAACTGACTCAAACCTTGAACAGCTAGAACACATCCGCTTCATAGCAATTGAGGGGGTAAATGGAGCTGGAAAAACCACACTACAAAGGAAGGTTTGCGCTTACCTTAAAGAAAAGGGATTTAATGCGGTAACCACTATGGAGCCAGGTTCCACCGAAATTGGCAGGGCGTTAAGAGAGATTGTCCTAAAAAGGAAGGGGATTACCCCTATATGTGAACTATTCCTCTTCTGTGCAGACAGAGCTCAACATGTGGCTGAGGTTATACGCCCTGCCATAAATGATGGAAAGATTGTCGTCACTGACAGATATTATTACTCAACTGCTGTTTTTCAAGGAGAAGGAAGAGGTATAGATAAACAAATCGTGTCAACCTTAAATGAAGTCGCGATAGAGGGAGTGCGCCCTGATCTGGTTTTCTTGTTAGATCTTCCCCCTGAAGAGGGTCTGCGTAGAAATAGGCAAAAACTTGATAAAGACCGCTTCGAAGATGAAGATCCCTCCTTCCAGCGGAAAATACGGGAAGGATTTTTGAATATAGCAAGAGAAAGCAAAGAGCCGTTTTACATTATAGATGCAGCACAGAGCCAAGAGAATGTATGGGAAAGTGCGTTAAAAGTATTAAATGTAGCATTTAAAGGATGAAATTCGATCTGGTTGGACACGAAAAGCAGAGAGCCGCCTTAAAGGAGCTATATCTTAAAGGCAAACTTCCTCATTCAATCCTATTTTGTGGCCCCCAGGGTATAGGTAAAAAATTAGTTGCGCAGGAACTTGCATCAATGCTGCTCTGCGAAGAGCGCGGAAAAGATACGACATTTGGAGGATGCGGGAGGTGCAGCGCCTGTCGCCTCTTTCTTAAAGGGAACTTGCCCGATTATCATCAATACGATTGTAAAGAAAAATTCTCTACAGCAAATGTAAGGGAAGCCTTGGAGATGACTCACCTGCGCGCTTATGGAGGTAAGAACAGGGTTGTACTCTTTGACAATATAGATCATATCTCAATCCAATCTGCAAATATCCTTCTTAAAACCTTAGAAGAACCGGGAGATGACTTATACTTCTTTCTCATCGCGGAGAATCCCGCCATGCTTCCTGATACTGTCGTATCAAGATGCCACAAGTGGCATTTTAATTTCCTAACGAAAGAAGAGATTTCGCGGATACATATATCAAACTGCGCAGAAAAGGATATAACAGAGATATTAAGTTTATCCGGAGGCTCTCCAGGACAGATAATTAATATACTTGAAAAGGGGATAGACTGGAACTCAGCACATATCTCTTTTAACTCTATTCTAGAGGGAAACTTG
Source organism: Candidatus Dadabacteria bacterium (assembly GCA_003694225.1). GTDB lineage: Bacteria > Bdellovibrionota_C > UBA2361 > UBA2361 > J135 > J135. Next base: position 3,117 of record RFKT01000154.1, on the reverse strand, counting down.
GAAGAAGCTATCGCCTTAAGCGAAGAGATCGCAAAGGATAGAGGAAATCTCAGGCAATATATCGCTATTTTAGCCATGGCAACAAGAAACTATCTGAGAAAGTGCCATACAAACAGAGAAAAAGAGCTTTGCGCTGCTTTTCTTACGAAGTTATTTCATGCAGAAAAAATGACTGAGGAGAGGAACATCAATATCAACTATCTATTTGCGGAACTTCTGTCAGAATTGGCTTATGAAAAATTTATTTCATAACCAATAAATAGGGCTAACCCACCATATGATACGCCGTTTATAAAAAGTAATTAACATCGTGGATCGTAAGTCATCTTCCTATCTCTACAGCAAATAAGCTTCGCGCCACATGAGGTGGAATAGATTGCCAGTAGAGATCTGATGCTCCTGTAGTTGCCACATCAGATGAAGGGGAGACTAGAAATCTCCCTCCCTCGAAACCCCAAGCGGTATTGCACTGAAGCATATCCCTTGAACCTCTCTGAGAATTAGTCGAAGAGCCCGAAGAATCGTGAAAGGAAAAATATGGCAGCGAAGGATCATATCTGCCAGTTACATCCTTTACATAAATGTCTCTAAACTGATACCTAAGGATTCCCACCTTAAACGGCGGGAATGAATAGTCTGACGGACTAGAAGATCCACTTATATTAAAAACAGGAAGCAGGCCTAAAGAAGATGCACTAAACTTGCACGTTCCTTCAGAAGCTTCCTTCCTTTCTATATAGTTTAGCTGTGACATAGGCACAGTGTCAGAAACTTCTTGAGAAGTTATTTTCTCTAAAGACATATATCCTAAAGATGAAAGGTCTTGACGCTCAACCCCTATTCTAGTTCCTCCACCTATGTTGGTGATTGGGCCTTCACCTGCAAACAATTTCAATTTCCCATCATACTCATAACCATCACTAAAAACCAAGATAACCTTTCTTCTTACGGGAAGACCGTCTTCCCTAGGTAAAGCAGATTGCAAAAGAGACATGCCTTTTAATATTCCCATCTTAAGGCTTGAATAATCATGAGATGGAAGCAATTCTCCTTTTTTATCTGACTTTCCCATGCTCTGAATCCAAAGGCCTTCCCTCGGAAGAAGCCTAAAGCTTTTACTTGGTCTGGCGCCACTAAAGCCCTGTCCACCTTCTACAGCCTTATCAGATCTCCCATAAAATCTCCCATAATACGGATCTCCATTTGATAGATACCTAAACTGAGAGAAGAAAAACTCTTTTCCAAGGCTTCCCCTTCCCTTTTCTGCCATAAGAGGTGCACCATCAGAGTCTATAGTCAGATCTCCTTTAAAACCTGAAGCATAATCAGCAGAAAAAAGGGATAAAAAGGGATGAGAGGGGACAGGATATTTGTCTGTAGCGGCAGCGCACTCTGTCTCTGTACGCTCAGGAAGAGACTCAGCTCTATTTAAATCCGATGTATGAGAAACAAGGCTTGCGTTTGCGCCTTGAGGCATTAAGACAACGTCCGCGTTTGGGTCAGGATCCAAACCGGCATTCCTTACCATCCCAGCTCTAGAGGATGCAGAAAACTCTTCAAGATAATTTATATTTGTGCTGTTATATAGCCTTTCCTTATCAATTCCGAGATACGACCTCAAATATGGGTGTCTCCTTAAAGGGACCAATACCCAGCCCCATTCTCCCTGCTGTACGGTGCTGAACACTACACCCACTCGGAATGTTCCAGATGAGGAGAGTAGATCGTAGGTATATAACGCTGCCTTCTTAATATCCTGCGCCACCTTGCCGAAACACTGCCTTAGTTTCCTTATGCCAATTATAGGACAGATAGCAGAACAACTCTCCCCTTTAAGGCAGCTTATTGCTTTACTCGAGCAACTCTCTTTAGTGCAAGACGCCTCGCTAACCCCAGAACAGCTTCGCCACTCTTTGAAATCAAATGCGCTGGGTAAATTTCCTCTTTCTTCTAGAAGATGAGAAACTATAGAATTAGTATCCTCTATTACCAGTACTACATCTGTTGGCGCTAAATATGCAGTGGCTTCCGCAACAAGAGAAAGCTTAGGTATAAACGGAACAAAGAATAGCTTAAACTCCTTTTCAAGCCTTACAGTTATTGATTTGACTGGCAAAGCTAACCGCACACCATCTATTGGTTCCTCTTGATCAAGATAAGGGGAGCATTTTGTTGGAAGAGAGGATCTACCATAGGAAGCAACATAAGGAATCTTATCGCCAGCAGCCGACGAAAAATAAATTCCGATCCCTGTCTGCTTACCAGCAGGCAGTCTGCTGTCTTTAAATCTAGTCTCTTGTTTTAAGATTTCCCAAAGCCTGCACGCTCCATCGTGGGCGTTTTTAGGATTGGGCAAAAAACTTGCTCCATATTGAGCTATATTCTGCGCATTTTTTTGCAAAAGAGATTTCTCATTGTAATAAACTACACCATTTAGCCCAGCAGAAATTGCCGCAACCATAAGTATGATCATGGCGGAAACCATCACAGCAGCAAAGCCGGCTTCCCTCGGCTTTTGGCGAAAAAGGGCAGATCCAGCGTTGCTAGAGTAATTAAATGAAACGCCCATTAGTTCTTACTCTGCTTCCCTATCACAAAACAAGGCTTTAGCCACAGATACAGCGAAGATTGCGGCTGTATCCGATCTTAAGATATTTTTGCCGAGGCTAACACCCACAAAACCGTGATCTTTAAAGGCATTCTCTTCCGAAGCAGTAAAATCTCCCTCAGGTCCTACTGCAATATGAATGCAAGCATTCTCCCCCTTTAGATCACACAACCTTCTTGCATCCGGAGATAAAGAGCAGAAAACTCTTGTATCACTGTGGTTTAATCCCCTCTCTAAGATTTCAAAGAGGGATGAGATATTAGGAGCAAAAGATATAGATGGCAACATTCTTCTTCCGCACTGTTTTGCTGCGCTCTCGGCTATTTTGCGCCATCTCTGGAGCTTAGTTTCCCTATCAGCAACATGCACAACAGACCTCTCTGCTTGGTACAGTATTATCGAGGCGACTCCTAGCTCTGTGGCTTTTTCTATTACATAATTATTTCTCTTGCCCTTCACCAAAGAGAAAATCAATGTTTACCAGAAGCTTTCGTCGGTGGAGGATATTG
>RFKT01000153.1 GCA_003694225.1 Candidatus Dadabacteria bacterium | reverse complement strand
AAGGTAAGGGATTTTTTCCTTCAGCTCTTCAGTAAGATGGACAGGACTTCTCCTGCATACAAGGCGATAGCTACGATCTCTAGCCCAGAATGGTACAGCAGAGCTCGTCAGGCAGGAAGGATGAGGTGCTATACGCCGCCCCTTCCCCAATCTGTTTTAAAAAAGCTCCAAAAGGAGATTCAGGCTGCATTTACATGGGTTGAGGCATGTAAAAGAAGAGACACTTCTCAGTGACGATGGATGTGCATATTGCCGTTAGAAGGCCCTTTGAAGCGTTATTTAGCCTTTGTGACGAAATCCAACTTGCAAATTTATGATTATCCTTTAGTATTTTTGAGTGTTTTGCATCTTTTGGCTGTGTGGGACTGTTTAGTTTTTAAAGGTAGAAGCTGTGAGCGAGCGTAGTGAACAGGAGCTAGTTAGGCTGCAGAAGCTTGAGGCGTTAAGGAAAGAGGGATACCCGTTTCCTAACGATGTTACTGTTACCCACAAGGCTTCGGACCTGCTTAAATTGGAAGATCTTGGCACAGAACCGGATCACGGACGCCTTTTTTCATTAGCTGGAAGGATAGTGGCGATTAGGCTTATGGGCAAAGCCGCTTTTATTCATATATTAGACGGATCCGGAAAGGTCCAGGTATATATCAGGAAAGATGAAATTGGAGATGAGTCATATTCGAAATTCAAAGCCTACGATATAGGGGATATTGTTGAGGTAAAGGGATATCCCTTCGTTACAAAGACAGGGGAGAAGACCCTTTATGCAAGCGGGATAAGGTTGCTTACAAAGTGTTTGATCCCCCTTCCTGAAAAGTGGCACGGCCTCTCTGATGTAGAGATCAGATACAGGCAAAGGTATCTTGATCTAATTTCAAATCCAGATGTAAGAGAAACATTCCGCACCAGAGCCAAGATCATACGAGAGCTTAGGGCATTTATGGATGAAAACGGATTTTTGGAGGTCGAAACCCCAGTGCTTCAAAGTGTGCCGGGGGGGGCTGACGCAAGGCCGTTTACCACATACCACAATTCGTTGGATGTAGAGATGCATCTAAGGATCTCTTTGGAACTTCCCCTTAAAAAACTTATAGTAGGCGGTTTTGAAAGGGTTTATGAGATCGGGCGAGTTTTTAGGAACGAGGGGATCTCTACTAAACACAATCCAGAGTTTACCATGATAGAGTTTTATATGGCATACGCCACCTTTGAAGATCTGATGGATCTTACAGAGAGGCTTTACGCCCGGCTTGTAGGACAGGTATCAGACAGCGGGGTTATCCGCTATGGCGAGAAGGAGATAGATATGAATCCTCCTTGGCCACGCATGACTATGGTTGATTCAATATATGCATTAGGGGGAGTGGGAAGAGACATTGATCTCACCACGCTTGATGGTGTGAGAAAAGCAGCCGATGTGCACGGAGTAGAGCTAGCAGAGCCCGATGACTGGGGCAGATCACTTGCCGAGTTGTGGGATGAGCTTGTTGAAGATAAGATAGTAAACCCGATGTTTATTACACACCATCCTTTTTCCATATCGCCTTTGGCGAGGGCTAATCTAGAGAACCCTTCCGTTACAGACAGGTTTGAGCTTATAATTAGCGGCATGGAGTGCGCAAATGCGTTCTCTGAGTTAAACGATCCCATTGACCAGCGCCAACGGTTCGAAGCTCAAGCAAAGAGAAAAGCAGCTGGAGATGAGGAGGCGCAAGATATAGATGAGGATTTTTTAAGGGCTTTGGAGTACGGAATGCCTCCTACTGCTGGCGAGGGAATAGGGATAGATAGGCTTGTGATGCTTCTTACTAATTCGCAGTCGATAAGAGAGGTGCTGCTGTTTCCACAATTAAAACCAAAGGATTCTCACAGTTGATATTCAGAGCGATATGAAGACTTCCTTTAGGCGGCTTATTGCAACTCGTTATCTGCTCTCCAAGCGGAAAGAGGCATTTATTTCTATTATCACCATTATATCAGTAATAGGAGTGGCTGTTGGCGTTATCGTCATTAATGTGGCTATGGCGATAATGACAGGTTTTGAGTTTGAGCTGCGTAAAAAGATAGTTGCTTCAGATTCTCATATCACAGTGAGAAAACTTAAGGGAGGGATTGGAAACTGGGAATCGATTGGAAAGGAGATAAGAAGGGTAAAGGGGGTAAGTGATGTATCTCCCTTTACGTACCATCAAGCTCTGCTAAAAACCAAACTTGGCACTGTTGGGGTGTTGATAAGAGGTGTCAAGAAGGACACTTCCACTGCGCGGCAGCTTATGAAAAGTATAAGTGGCGACCTTAAAGAGGGACTCTTTTCATACTCTTTGGCAAAGAATGAACCTAAAAGCACCGCCAACTTGGCTGGGATGGTAATAGGCAGGGAGCTTTCAAGAACACTTTCTCTTCATGTTGGAGACAAGGTGACTGTTATTTCACCTATGGCCGGTTCCTCACCGCTTGGGTTGATCCCGCGCTTTAGAAGATTCGTCATCAGCGGCATCTATTCATCCGGGCTTTCAGGTTATGAAAGCACCCTTGTTTATATAGATCTTGGGACTGCACAGGAGTTTTTTCGTTTGAGGAATTCTATTACAGGATTTT
>RFKT01000152.1 GCA_003694225.1 Candidatus Dadabacteria bacterium | reverse complement strand
GAATAGACCTTTTCTAAAAGACCCATTGTATCCAGCAACACAGTAGTTGCGCCTGGAGCACCTTGCTCCATCAGACTCCACTTTGTAAAAGGGATATGGGCTTGACGCAGTTTCCTTTCAAAATATGCAAATTTCTCCTGATGGCGAGGAGCTACAACCATGTTAATCTTGGAAGAAAAGTTTCTATACGCGTCAAACCAGATCTCTTCTTCTCCCGGTCGTATTGAGCCCAGCACCAAGACAGGCTTTGTGGTGTCTGCAAAAAATCTATTACTCCACTCTTGCGCTTTGGCTGAGGAACTTACCGTTGGTTCTATGTCATACTTCGAGTTTCCCACAACTTTGATTTTTTCCGGCGTAACCCCCATACGTGCAAATAATTCAGCTGCCCTTTCATTTGATACAAAAAATCCGCTAATCCTATGAAATATCTCGGCATAAAGCTTTTTTCTTAAGGTATTGATAAGCGCACCCCTATCTGTTATCCGCCCGTTGATTAGGTAAACGGGTATGTCTCTATCACTTATCTCGCGTATCAAAGATGGCCAAAATTCCGTTTCTGTCAGTATAAGCGCCTTAATAGGTGCAGCAGAGATAGCCCTTCGGATCCATATAGAGCTGTCAAATGGAGCAAGCCTTTCAAAGTCAGCGATTCCGTTAAGCGAATCCAGTCCCGTTGGAGAGGTTGCAGAAACTAAGATCTTATACGGGGCTTTAAGGGAATCCTCCTGTTCTTTAAGTTTTTTTATTACGGGCATAAGCCCCTTGATCTCCCCTACTGAGGCTCCGTGAAACCAGATTAGAGGAGAGCTTTTTTCCAGCTTCCATGATCCGTACCTTTCCGGCAGCCGCGCTCTCCCCCGGCTGAACATGGGGAATATGGGGAGTGCAGCGATACTGCCCGCAAACATCCCTTTATCATACAACATCTGAAATATCATCTGCTGGAGCATTAAAATAATTGTCCGCTACTTTTTCTATTTTGTTAAGTTCCTTTTGGATCCTCAGAGAGAAATCCTCAACAGATTCACTGGCAGCGCCATTTGGCATTTTATCCCCTATTACAAGCACCACTTTGGAGAACGGCTTGGGAATTATCATACCATCCCAAGAAGAAAGCTTCCATGTTCTCTGAGCTCCGTAAGAAACGGGATATATCTCTCCCTCTGTCCTTATCCCCAGTATGGCGACTCCCGGTTTGCAGACCCTTGCCGGCCCCCTTGGCCCGTCTGGGGTAATTGCTAGATGAGATCCAGCCTCAAAGGCTTCACACAGCTCCTTTAAGGCTTCCTTACCACCCCTTGATGATGAGCCGGCAACAGAATCTATCCCAAAGGCTTTAAGGGCTGTTGCAACTATTCTCCCGTCTGTATGTCTGCTTGCAAGCGCTGTAATCCTTAATGAAGAGGGGCTTTTTAGCCTTTTCATGGCAAGTGGCATCAGTATCTGCCGTCCGTGCCAAAAGGCGAATATCTTAGGAGGATCCCCGAGAAGCGGAGCGTCGTCAGAACGGAGATCGGCTATCTTCCACCTTAGTGTCTTATCTAAAAGCGCTAAGATTGCCGCCGCACCCCACCCTAGAAGGCGCGCTTTAACTGTGGCTAGAAAGTTCTTCATCCCCTATAAAACCGCTTCCGGCGTCTTCCTGCTTAAACTGGAGCATGTACAATTTTGCATATTCCCCGTTAAGCTTCAGCAGCTGCTCGTGAGTCCCTGTCTCTACAATTTCCCCGTGTTTCATCACAACTATCTTGTCAGCATCCATAACTGTGCTGAGTCGATGCGCAATAACTATACAAGTCCTGTCTTTCTCCAGTTCAGCCAGCGCCTCTTTCACTTCCCGTTCCGATTCATTGTCTAAAGAAGCTGTTGCTTCATCAAGGATAAGGATTGGCGCATCCTTTAGCAACGCCCGCGCAATAGCTATTCTTTGGCGCTCGCCTCCGGAGAGGGTATATCCCCCCTCCCCTATAATTGTTTCAAATCCATCTCTGAGCTGCTGGATAAAGCCGTATGCGTTTGCCTTTTTTGAAGCCGCTAAGACCTCCTCATAGGATGCATCAGGCTTTCCATACAATATGTTGTTAAAAACAGTATCGTTAAAAAGGAATGTGTGCTGTGAGACTAAGGCTATGCGGGATCGAAGCTCAGAAAGCGACACCTCTCTGATGTCCATCCCCCCTATCTTCACAACGCCCTTGTTGGGATCAATAAATCTCGGCACAAGATCGATAAGGGTGCTTTTCCCCGCCCCAGAAAGCCCCACTATTGCCACTTTGCTGCCTTCAGGAACGGTTAAATTTATGTTTTGCAATACCAACCGGGTATCAACTCCGTATGCAAAATCTACATCAACAAACTCTATAAAGTTTGAAGAAGGCATCTTCTTTGGAACGGGCGGATCTTGGATAGAGGAGCGAGTGTCCAGTACTTCAAAGATCCGCTGTGCGCCAGAGAGCCCCTGCTGGACTGTCGCATTCATCCTGCTTAATTTTTTAAATGGATCATAGAGGAGAAAAATTGAGGCAAGGAAGGCTATAAATTCACCCTGGGTTCTATCTCCGTTTATGACAGAAGCGCCGCCGTAAAAAACTATCCCTGCAATGGCCAGGCTTGCTAAAATTTCATTAACAGGAGAGCTTACTGCTCGGATCTTTTCAGTCTTAAAGAAGGTTTTGGTAAGTTGTTCGTTTTTTTCTTCAAACCGCTCCTGCTCAAACTTCTCTCTGCAGAAGGCCTTGACAACCCTGTGGCCAAGCACACTTTCTTGAAGCTTTGAGCTCAGCTCTCCTATGTCTTCCTGCCCCTTCCGGCTCAATTTGCGCATCATCTTGCCAAAACTGTATACGGGATAGATGCCGGCAGGAAAGGCCACAAATGCTATAAGGGCCAAGACTGGGTCTAGATAAATTGCGGCCGCGAGAAGAGATATAATTCTTACAGAATCGCGCAATATTGCAGCGGCACAGTCAGTAAGAAAGGTCTTGATTAAGAGGACATCACTTGTAATGCGGGAGATAAGGTCAGCCGAAGAGAATGAATAGAAGAAGTCGGATGATAGCCCTAGTAAATGGCTATTGATGTCATTTCTAATATCTCTTATTACATTATGTCCTACCTTTGCTGTGAGATACTGTTGTCCAAAATCAGCGGCGGCTCGGATTAAGGAAAAGGCTATCAGAAAGAAAGGAAGCGCATATAACAGATGCTCGTTTTGTTCTCGGAAAATTCCATCTAGAATCTGCTTTAGCAAAAGGGGTACAACACCGTCACTTGCCCCATAGATAACCATGCACACAAGTGCCGCGGCAAAAAGCCACTTGTACGGCTTGAGGTAAGACAAGACCCTTTTCAGTACGTGCCGCGGTTTTTCCTTCCTTCCCGCAAGTTTTAGCGCCAGCTCTGCCATGCTTGCCTTGTTGTGTTTCTTCTCCTCCCTGTGCTCAAGTTCGCGCCTAATAAGCTCAAATCTTCTGAGCATCAGTGTTCTTGCATTGCTGTTAGAGAGGAGCTTGTGTGCTTCTGCGGCTATGGTTCCTGGCTTGCAGTTTTTTTGGAGCAGCTCTTTGACTGTACCATCTTTTAGTATGTTAACGATTGAGTATACATTAGTCTTTACAAAAAGCCTTACAATCAACTCCGATAGCGGGGTTACCTTAAAAAACATCACAAAAGGAAGGCCGCTTAGGGCGGCTTCCAAATTGCATGTTCCGGACTTTAGTATGCCAACATCGGAGTACCTTAGGATCTCTCTGGACCTGCCTTTGACAAAACTGACCAGTTTATTGTTCTTTAACTCCTGTGGAATAGCTCTCCAAAAAGCCTCTTCTTTGATGCCTTCAGCGATAGAGACTATAAACTGCACATCTTTCTGCATGGAGCACAATGCGGACACTGTCGGTGCAATGATATCAGCGTGGCGACGTATCTCTCCTTCTCTGCTGCCGCAAAAGATAGATATAACCGGTCTGTCCGGGTTTAGCCCTATAGCTTCAAGAAAGGCCTTTCTTTCCTCTTTATAGCTTTCACCCTCTTCTCTTTCCTCAATCTCCTCAGCAAATGGGTGCCCAAGGTAAACAACATTCTTGATCCCCTGTTCTTCAAAGAATTTCTTTTCAAAGGGAAAAATCACGCCTATAAGGTCAGTGTATTTTCTAATCAGCTTAATTCTTTTTGGCCTCCACGCCCATACCTTTGGGGGGATATAATAAAATACGGGAACGCCCATCTCTTTGGCATATTTAGCGAGAGAAAGGTTAAAATCCGCAAAATCGACAATTATAAGGAGATCTGGCTTCCACTTCTTGATTATGCTTTTTAGCTGGGATAGGGCTTTGAGAAGCGAAGGGATTTTCCTGCCAAGCTCCAAAAAGCCCATGGCTGATGCCTGCTCGGAGATATCAATATCAAGGTGCATCCCCGCTTCTTTAAGGCGGCTTCCTCCCATCCCTCGTGCTTCGAGAGATGGGCTGAGTTCCATCATCTCCCTTAAAAGGCGGGCTGCGTGCATATCGCCAGATGGCTCTCCAGCGCTAATGAGTACTTTTTTTGCCATATGCAAGTGCTTTTCTAAACATACAGAGGATATCCAATAATATAAGCGAAATCAAATTGTTAAAGAAGGCGCCTTAAGGCACGGCAGGTAGGCGGTTCAGATTTAGGGAGAATTAGGTGGAGATATCGAGCGTTTCTTACACTTAGTGATTAGGGGGAAAATGTGCTCAATGGTAAGGAGAGGAAGCAGTTTTTACCGAAAAGGCGAGTTCATGTATGCTTACTCTACGTGTTGGGTTAACTGCGGAAATAATATAGTAGGGTTTCGCCATGAAAAAGCTTCTTATTATCGGACTATCCTTTTTTTTATTGCTTGTTATAGCGCTCATTAT
>RFKT01000021.1 GCA_003694225.1 Candidatus Dadabacteria bacterium | reverse complement strand
TTAAAACTTAAAGGAGGGCTAAAATGCGCACATTGGAAAGATTGGGGAATCGGATGATTGGCAAAAGAGGGGAATCCGGAATGAGCCTCTTAGAATATGCCATGGGAGCCGCGGTCTTAGTTGGCATAGTTTATGCCGCGGTAAGCGCCTTTGGCGGATCTCTTCAGTCATACTTTCAAGGTTTATCCGGTTTTGTAAATAATCTGCCGACTTGAAGCCTTTTGCTGGGGGAACCTGATGGCTGTAAGGAAAAGTGCTAAAAAGGGAAGGCGGGGTAGGCGCGACAGGAATATAGCTGTTGTGGCTATGTTGTGTGTAACAACACTTATTGTTGCCTTTCTTATGACAAGGAAACAATCTGTGGTTGTTGAGGCTAAGGAAAAAGCTCCAACTGTGGTTGCGGAATTTGATACTGTCTCCCTCCCCGTCCCAGCCCATTTTGTGCCGGCTGGAACTCCTGTAAGCAAGATAAGGTTTAAGTATATGTCTTATCCAAAGCATCAGGTTCCAAAAGGGGCATTGTTTTCAGTTGAGAAATACTATAACGGCGTCACAGTAGCCCCCCTGCCTGCCAATCTCCCGGTATTTCGGGAAAATCTGAGCCTCGAGGCGAAGGCTTTAAATCCGGTTGTTGAGCGCATTCCAAAAGGAATGAGGGCTATGACAGTTAAGGTTGATGCTACAGCGGCAGTGGAGGGATGGGCTGGCTCAGGTTCGATAGTCGATGTGCTTCTAGTGGAGAAGGATAAAACAACTGTTATAGCCGAAGGGGTAAAAATTCTTTCCGCTGAAAGATCGGTTGATCCTGTAAACCCCTCTTCAGCTCCAAGTGTTCCAAAGACAGTTACTCTTTTGGTGACGCAAGAGCAGTGCTTGGCTATTAATACTGCCATCCCCCTAGGTAAAATAGCCTTTGCCTTAAGAGGGGCTACGGATGGCGATAACTGGAGAGAAACAGTATTTACCTCCGAAAGGTTGCGAGGAAGAAATGTTGCGACTCCCCATAAGGTATCGGAGGTAAGGGGTGTTATAACCGTAAAAGGAGATCGTGGCGCAAAATATGCCCTTACTGATGGGAAATGGATAAAGACAGAAACTGTACCTGATGGGTTTTTGGTCGGCGAAAAGGGAAGCAAATGAGTGGAGATGAGGGGCATGTGAGTAGATAGTTGTAGTTGCTTGTAAATATTAATATGCAGAGAGGGGGAATCTGTGCAGAAGATAGGAGATATAAAGCTGCTTGAGCAAGTAAGGCCTACCTCTGCACCTTCTAATCGGATTCTTTCACAAAAAACAGCAAGAGCCCAAACCTTAAGCCCCGCTTTAAATTACATCCTTGAAGAAGTTCAAAGGGAGTTAGGATATAAAAGGTTAGAGTCCGAATCAGGGAATGAGAGAAGCGAACAGGAGATATATGAGATTATAGAGAAAGTCTCTTCTCGCTTGGGTTTTGAGCTAGCATCCTTTGAGAGAGATGAAGTCTTAGCACAACTTGAAAAAAGCCAGCGGCCGTTTGGCATACTTCAGGATTTAGTTGATGATCCGGAAGTGCAGGACATTATCGTTGTAAACTATTCCCGTATTGATGTTCAGAGAGCCAGAAGTAATTTCACGACGGATCTTTCCTTTCCTAGCCAAGAATCATACGAGTCATTTGTGGAGAGGTTGCTCTTTAAGGCAGGGACTACATATTCGACAGCGCAGCCTATAGCTGACGGCATGATTGGCTCTTTTGCCAGAATTCATGCTGTGCATAAGTGTCTCTGTGAAAGCGGCCCATACCTAACCATAAGGCTTAACCGCTTTGCTTCTGTTACCTTAGAAGATTTAGTGAAGTATTACCTGGCTCCTTCTGAGGTGCTCGATTATCTTAAGGCGATGGTTAAAACAGGTCAGACTGTGTTGGTTGTAGGGGAGGTTGGTACAGGAAAGACAACTCTCGTCAGAGCTCTTGCCGCATCTATGCCGGCTTATGAGTCGATCCTCGTTATAGAGGATACGCCTGAAATTATGCTTGAGCATCCTCATGTAAGATATCTCTATACACGCGGCGCAAATACAGATGGAGCAGGCAGGGTTTCTCCCTCTGAATGCATAAGGGCTGGGATGAGGATGGCAATGAATAGGATTATATTTGGTGAGATGCGGGATGCTGAGGCTGCAGAATCTTTTATAGATGTATGCGCTTCAGGGCATCCTGGGCTGTCCACCATACATGCACGAAATGCTGGGGAAGCTGTGTCTAGGCTTGAGCTCTTTCTTGGGAGGGCGCAAAAAGGGGTTTCAAGAACAGTTATCTATGAGCAGATTTCAAAATCAGTGCAGGTTATAGTCTTTTTGGATATATGCAGGGCGACCGGGAAAAGGCGAATTATGGAGGTCAAAGAACTTGGTTCTGTTGCAGAAGGAATGATTAGGCATAGGGATATATTTTTGTATTCGCCTTCCAATGGACGTCCTGTATGGAAGGTAGTGACAAAGGTTAGCGCATTCAAGGATAAGCTTGAGCAGGAAGGGATCTATCTTTCTCGTTATCCAACGCACTTAGTAACTAAAGGATGAAAGGAGTATGTTTTTTCAGGGGGCAGAACAGGAAAGATTGGAGACTTTGCTAGTTTCAAGAACCTCCTACGGTGAGGATTGCAACAGCTGGCAGGAGCTTTCATGCGATAAAGATAACGCCCTTTTAGGGCATTTTAAGAGATTGCTTCTTTATGCGGGGATGAGTCCGGACAAAGCTAGCGTAGTTATGTGCAAATTCCTGCTGATCCTTGCTTTAGGAATCGTAGTTGCATTCTTAATCCGTTCTTGGATCCCTTTCGTTGTCTCTATTGCCCTCATTTTCTTCGGCTATAGAGGGCTTGTAAATAAAGGGGTTGCTCGAGCCAAAGAATTTGAGAGAGATTATACAGCGCTTTTGCTTTCTCTTGCCTCTGCCATCAAAACCGGCGCTGACCCTATATATGTTCTCTGTGAGGCAATACACCTTTTCCCCAAAAATTCCGTTATGAGAGAAGAGCTAATAGATTTTCGCGAAAATATTGAGAGGGGAGTTCCTGAAGATATATCTTTAAACAGGTTTGCTTATAGTATCAATCACCCTGATATACAGCTTTTTAGGGGTGCAATGGTCCTGGCACGAAAAGAGGGATCGTCCCTTAGTGAATGCCTGCAGAGGCTTGCTAGGGTTACAAGGCAAAGACAGTCCTTTGTAAGGAAGATAAGATCTGCTGTGGCGATGCAGAAACTTGCGGCCTTAGGCATAGCGGGATGTACAGTCATAATAGGGCTTATACAGTTTTTTGCGAATCCCGAGGGGGTTAAGTATGCCATCTCGCACCCTGTGGGCTCAAAGATTATAGCGTTTGGTGTTTGCCTAATCCTTACAGGACTTTGGTGGATGAGGCAGATTGCAGGCAAAAGAATGACATAGGAGGAGCGCGTGAACACAGAGGTTATGCAATTGGCGCTTATTTGCCTTCTTCTTGCGGCGGCTTTTGGCATTGTTTTAAAGAGCAGCTTTAGGAGTTCTGTGGATGTACTAGAGGATCTAAGGGATGATGAGCTTTTGGGTAGAGGCAATGCCCTCAAAATGGAAGAACCTCTGGAAGAAAGCGAAAGGCAAGAGAATGAGTCTATAAAGATAGCCGGATATACATTTGATGATGAGCTCGCAGAGGCAGGCTTAATAGAAGAAGAGCATAGGAAGGTTTTCCTTCTACGACAGAAACTTATCCCGATAGTAGGCTCCATAGTATTTCTTATTCTTAACTTTGCAGCTTCTCCCTCAGGTCCATTTTTGAGGGCTATATTTGCAGCGTTTATGGGATATTCGGTTGGGCATTTTATCTCTAAATATAGGCTAAAGGCAGCCAAGGTTGAATACAAACGGTCTCTGGAATTTTTTCTCCCTGTCGTTATGGAACGCATTGTAATGGCTGTGCAGGCTGGACTTGACATCATACCTGCGTTGTCTTCCGCTATAGAGATTGGAGAATCTGAGAAGGGGAAGGAAACCGATCCAGTGACTGTGCTTTTAAAAATAGTTCATGGGCTTACTGAATCCGGGATTAGTTTTGAGAAAAGCCTCAAAGATGTTGCGTCTCATATTGAGCATCCTGCCTTAAGGCATGCCTTTTTGCATCTAGCTGTAGCTCAGAAAGAGGGAGGTGAAATTATTATGCCTCTTAGGGAATTGAGTGATTCTACACAGCTCTATTTTCAAGAATCCGTTGAGGAACAGATAGCCCAGATGCCGGTTAAGGCAACAATGCCTCTTTTGTGTACCTTTGCCGGACTACTCGTATGCTTTTTGGTGCCACCAGTGTTGCAAGTGATGAAGATTTTAAAGGAGACAATGCCGCAGTGACGGGAGCAGCGATGAAAAAACGAATTTATATATCTCTCCTTAATGAGAGGGGTTCAATGTTGCTATTTGTTGCAGCGGTTCTTATACCAGCGCTTCTTTTTGCATTTATATTTTCACTGGATATATCCAAATTTTTTAATTATAGAGAAAGGGTTCAAGAGATTGCAGACAATGCTGTTATGGCAGCTGCTCAGGCGCTCCCTTATCAGAGTGAGGCTGTTAGCATAGTTACAAACCTAATATCTTCAAAGTTGGGAAGCGGAGCTCAGCTTGCTCCCCCTGTTGTGACAAGCGATACTATCCAGATTACACTGACTGTATCGACGACCTTGCCTTTTGTAAGTTATTTTGACCCTAATTTGGCAAACATCTCCTATCAGGTAAGGGCTGAGGCGAGAATTACCCCTGTAGATGCCTTCATGGTGATAGACTCAAGCTCTTATATGGCACCGCCTCCAGGCGTCAGATGGGGAAGTCAGTGGCTCTGGCCCTCTTATGACGCATTTAGCAATCTTATAGGAATTCCACAATTTTATGCGGGGTCTCCAACCGCAGAAGTAATGACGCAGCGGTGCTATAATCCTGTCATTTCGCCTATTAAGAAAGCTGCTGTAACCCTCTTTGATTACCTTTCAAGTCAGCGGTCAAATGCGGTTGGTATAGGATTTTACCCTTCATACTTTGGGTCTGGAACAGTTGATAGCGCCCGAAGGGTTATGACAGCAGGGTTTTACGATGAGTATTCGCAGCAAAATGTTCCAGAAGCTATTTTGGATCCTTATGTTGAGTATGATTTAGGCGTTGAATTTGCCGATGCAAATTGCGCCGCAATAATTGATGATATTACTTTTCAGCCGTATGATATTCCAGATCTACCGCAGATTCTTCAAAGCCCCAGTGAAAACTGTCCTTATACTCCGATTCCGCCAACTATATCTTTAAATCAGTCTACCCATTACGGACTAAATCCTGCTTACATACCGTGTGTTAGGGGACGAGAGGCTATTTGGGTAAGATCCGCGAGGGTTGGGCCGTATGATGCTATAAGTAATCAGTTTGGCCGCAGGGTTGGGGATATCTCTGCAGTACTTAGCCGATCATGGTGGGAGATTATGGGGGCTGTTCCAGTTTCTTCCAGGGCTGGGCTGTTGGCTTCAGCTCGAAAGGTTGTGATTATCCTTGCAGGGGATGTCCCCTGGGAAGGTGGGGCTCGATATCCGTACGGCAACACAGTTAACGCTGTTGCTAATGGGATAGCGCAGTTGGCAAATGATAATATTCAGCTCTACTACCTTCTCTTTAGAAGCGATGGCTATGGGATTAGCTTTGGCCCTGAGGTAGCGCAACTTAGCAATCAGATAAATAGCTATCCAAACGGCAAGTTTATCTCTGATATATCCGCCAATGCGGCTTCAGTGATCGAGAGGGTTATATCTCATTTAGGCCTTGTTGAAAGGAGGCTTGTGCTTTCGGAGTAGTAAGATTATGGACGGAGCAGGCAGTAATAAAGGGATGGCAATATTAGAAACGGCAGCTGTGATGACGATAGTCTTGTTTTTCTTAAGCGCCGTAATTGGATTTAGCTTTTATATCCAGTCTGCCCGATTGGTAAACCATATCCTTGATAAGTATCTCTATGAAGATCTCCTTATCCCCTTTAGTATCGATTCTTCAGGCGATATAACTGTAAAGCACGATATTCAAAATTCAACTGATGATCTTGTCGGGCTTGTTACTTCCGTTGCTGACAATATAGTAAACAATCTGCATCAGGCCGAGCCGGAGCTTCAGTTGGATCAAAGCAGATATTATGTTGAGGTCTCATATGGAGTTGCTGATATCAATCCCGCAGACGGCAGCTTTCTCGGCTTTGAAACTGGCCCTGCAAACAATCCACCTTTCTATTATACAGATTCACGAGGCAACGCCTCTCTGGTCTCTGAGTCAAATACATCTTTGGGGCTGGATCAAGAGTTTTATGCACTTGCCCAATCCGGCGACTATACATTGCGGACAGCGAGCTATTCTATTTCTTCATCTGCATACTTTCCTTTTATAGTTATAGTTGGCGCCAAGCTCTACTATAAGAGCGGGAGGGAATTGGTTGCTTCTCTTATTTCGGGCTTGGGGGAGGTTCCAATTATTACAGATTATAAGGCTGTTGTTTTAAGGGGGACTGTGGAATGAGTTTGGCGTCGCTATTGTTCGGGCAAAAACAAAGGACTAAATTCCCTTCGCTGGTAAGGGCTCTGTCTTCCATTGTGAGTATGAAGGTTTTGGAAAAAGCTGTCTTAAGCGTTGATGACTGGAGGGATTTGGTGGAAACAGCTGCAAAGCAAGCGGGCAAATCTCCTCAAGATGTTGCGGCTAAGGTGGCTAAAAAGTTTGGTTTAGCCTTTGCCGATAAGGTTCCTGTTTGCGATATAAGCGCCTTGGAAAGCAGAGAGGAGATGGCTCGCTATCGTAAGGCAGGTGCTATACCTGTTACCGGTCTCGGAAGGCTTAAAGGGGTTATCTGTTCTGATCCTAATATACTTATCCAGTCGGGGCTTTTCCCCAGAAATCTTCCGGTTGCTTTTTCATTATGGACGCAGATTAAAACAGCGCTAGAGGAAAGCGAGCGCAGGTACGCAAAAAAGCTTTTAAAAAGTAGAGCCTCTTTGAAAAAAAACAAACTAGAAATAGAAAAGTTAGATCATGAAAATGCCTTACCTTTGGAGGGAAAAGAAGAAGTTGATAAATTAGCTGATAAGGTGATTTACCTTGCGATAAAAGAGGCTAAATCTTATGGGGCTAAAAGCCTAGCGCTCCATTTTCTTGGTGATTCTATCAAATATCGGTTCTTAACTCAGGATGGCAAAAAAGGAGAAGGCTCCATTAACGCGGAAGTGGAGATACGGCTCATTAAGCATCTCACTAGGATTAAGAACAAAAGGGCAACAACCCCGATGTTATCAAAGCTTGAACTGCATGAATTTAGGGTTGAACTTATAGGAGGAAACGAGAGGATTATACGGCTGAGCTGGTCTGAAGAAGATTATGTAACTAAGGCTGTAATAGAAGATAGCGAACAATTTGCAGGAAACCCAAACAACTCGGTTGATAAAGCAGCTTTAAATAAAGCAACAGAAGGGTGCAATGAAGGGAAGCCACGCGTAGTTATAGTGGATGACAACAAGACATTTGCTCGCGTACTTGAGAGGTTTTTTGCAATAAGAGGGTTTGATCCGCAGCCTTTTGTAAGCCCATTTGATGCTGCAGAGGCTTTAACGTCCGGCTCTGTAGTTCCTGATATAATCGTCTGCGATCTTTATATGCCGGGCATGAGCGGCGTTGAGCTCTTGGAAAAAATAAAAGACTTTAGATTAGGGAGGAATATCCCATCCATTATCTTAACATCTGATGAGGATCCTGATACTGAAGTAAGCGTTCTTGGGACTGATATAGATGCCTTTGTAGGCAAAGATGAAGACCCTCGCGTCTTGTTTGCACATGTAGAAAAGCTTCTTAGAGCGAGAGGAAAGCTAAATGGCAGCTAGCTCTGTGATAGTGCCTTTTGTTGCGACAGCTTTGGGGATTATGGGAGCTGTACAGGGTAATGGTTTGGCTGGGCTTGCATCGGTGCTAGCGCTATCTCTTGAGCTTTATTATTGGAGAAGAGATTTTATTCTAGTGAAGACAGCTGTATTTTCACTCGTTGATCCACTTTCAAAGAGAAACTTAAGGCGTGATGAACCGGTTCACAGAGAATCTGAAATCATTCTGGATCATATACAGGCTTTAAGAATAAGGCTCGATTCACAACAGTGGGAGGTGGAGCAGCGAGAGGGTTCCGCTCCAGATCTTGATGAAGATGTAGTGTTTGCTGCAGAAGATGAAGGAATAAGCAGGCTTTATGGTACGGTTTTAGAGATGGCGGCCTCCAAATTTCGGTGTATGGCTGTGGCTATAGCTGTTAAAGAACCTGAGGGCATTTGTGTGTTCAGTCAAGGGTTAAAGGGGGCGAAATTCGAGCGTAGCTTGGAGCATTTTTTAAGTCAATATTTTAATTTTGGAGATAAATCTGTTTTTGGAATCCATGACTGCTTGGAGAAAGAATCTGTGTTGGGAGATCTTTCATTTTTTGGAGTGAGGTTTACCATCTCCTATCCATTTGATGCTAGAGTGGGCAAGGGGGTACTTTGGCTTGGATATAGGGATGGGGTGATTCCAAGCCAGACAGAGGATAGATGGGTGAAGGCACTTTCGGAAAAACTTGGCAGTGCGGTACAGGCTAAAGAAAAATTCTCCAAGCTTTATGAAGAGATAAGGGAAGCTCAGAGCGACAAGGAGACTAGATCCAAGTTTTTCGCAAATCTTTCGCATGATATAAGGACTCCGCTTAACAATTTAAAGAATATACTTGCCCTTGTAAGGTTTGAGGAGACATCTAAAGAAACATTAGAGATGTTAGATTCCGCTATGGAAAACTGCGATCAAATGGCGGAATTGGTGCAGGATATACTCTACTATTCCCGCTTTCAATTGGGTGCCCTCTCTGCGAACAGAAGACCTTTTAATCTTGTAAATATGGCATCTAAGACGTGTGAGTCGTTTAGGGCTTCAGCTGACCTAAAAGGTCTGAGCTTGAAATTTGTTGGTGGAACAGAGCCGATTTTTGCGGAGATGGATCCGAAGCATTTTAGGCGGATTTTAAGCAACTTTATTAGTAATGCCTTGAAATATACTAAAGCCGGTTGTGTCTCGGTTGTTGTTGGCAGGGATAAGGATAAAGTGTTTGTCTCTGTCAGGGATACAGGAGTTGGATTAAGCCGTAATGAAATAGAGGGATTGTTTGTACCTTTTAAGAGGTTTGACACTACAGGGCAGGATGGAATTGGGTTAGGATTGGCGTTAAGCAAGGCTTTGGCTGAGGTTAACGGAGCAGAGATAAAAGTCTCTTCAGTTCCTGGGGAAGGTTCCGAGTTTACCATAGCAATGCCGGAGGCAGATAGAGAGAGCCTGTATGATCCGGAAGGGATGGATCTTTTGGGAATTAAGGAAAGGGTGAGGAGATTAAAAGAGAAGGCTCTGTTGACTCACCCCCATAGGAAGGGGATTTTGGTATTGGTCATTGATGACGATGAAGATACGCTGAAAAGCTATGAGAGGATGTTGTGCTTGGCTGGTTTTGACGTTGAACTTGCGAAGGATTCCAAGGAAGCCGAATCTACAATAAGAGGAGGAAGGAGGATAGGCTTTGTTTTGTCTGATTATTGCCTGAAAGAAGGTCATGCAGGGGAAATCGTAGATCTATGCTGTCGAAGGAACATCCCGTGTGTTTTGGTATCAGGCAGTGAGCAGGTAGGGGATGTTGAGTCATTGGTCAACAAAGGAGCAATGGCTTTTTTTAAGAAACCTGTTGATATGGCTGATGTAATTTCCTTTATTGACAGCACTATTTCAGAAAATAGAGGAGAGCCTAAATCAAGCCACATGGTTGCATAGCATCTATTTATGTTATTTCTCTTTTAGATCTTTCCTAGTGATGTTAGAATTGATCCTAATAGAAGAGAAATCTTGCTAAGGTGATTAGATGGAAATTAGGCCTAATGAATCTGGATACATGCTTACGAAGCTTGAGAGTGCCTTAGGGTGGGCGAGAAAGTATTCTCTGTTTACCTATCCCTTTGTAACCGCATGCTGCGGGATGGAGTTTATGGCTGTAAATTGCTCTCATTACGATACGGACAGGTTTGGAGCTGCTCTTCCTAGATTTACCCCAAGGCAAGCAGACCTCCTTATGGTTGTAGGAACAATAAGCCATAAGCAAGCCCCCGCACTTTTAAGGGTGTACGAGCAGATGGCAGAGCCTAAGTGGGTAGTAGCATTTGGGGCGTGCGCATCCTCCGGCGGTTTTTACGATAACTATGCCACTGTGGCCGGCATAGATAAGATTATACCTGTTGATATGTATATACCGGGGTGTCCCCCTCGCCCAGAAACCGTTATTGACGCTCTTATGATGCTTCAAAGGGATATTAACCGGCAGAGACAACAGATTCTTCCTGGTCACGGAGGCAAGCAGCCTCATCCTGAGCTTCCTGATTTCCCTGGCGGACCTGTAGATACCGGGCTTAAGCCTAAGGTTTGACTGGTCTGTTAGTCATGTCTCTGGTTGTTCACTGATTTAAAACTATCTCTGCGCTATATCTCTGCACTACAAGGGATAGCTACAACTACTCTATTGCAGAGAATATAAGAGCGCCGTTTGTGCCGCCAAAGCCAAATGAGTTTGAAAGGGCATGTTCTACCTTTGCATTTCTGGCCTTAAGGGGAACATAATCAAGGTCACACTCCTCATCCGGATTATCTAAGTTTATGGTTGGAGGCACTATGCCTGTCCTAATCGCAAGGCAGCAGAACGCTGCTTCTATGGCCCCAGCGGCGCCTAGCAGGTGGCCTGTCATAGATTTTGTAGAGCTTACCATCAGCCCTTCCTTTGCATAAGATCCAAACACCTCCTTTATAGCCCTTGTTTCAATAGGATCGTTTGCCGGTGTAGAAGTTCCGTGTGCATTGATATAGGTGATGTCTGTAGGGGATAGCCCTGCGGAATCAATAGCATTTTTCATGCATAGGGCAGCACCTTCTCCAGTTTCTGGAGGGGCTGTTATGTGAAAAGCATCGCATGAAGCCCCATAGCCGGTAATTTCGCAGTAGATATCGGCACCTCTCTTTTCTGCGGTTTCCAGCGGTTCAAGCACCAATATAGTAGCGCCCTCGCTTAATACAAATCCATCCCTGTCCCTGTCAAAAGGCCTTGACGCCTTTTCCGGTTCATCGTTTCTTGTAGAAAGCGCCTTCATGGAACAGAATCCTCCAACTCCTATCGGGGTAATTGTGCTTTCAGATCCTCCTGTAAGGATTAAATCCTGTACACCCTCTTTGATCATTCTGTACGACTCTCCTATGGCATGGGTGGCCGAGGTGCAGGCGCTTGTAACAGTGAAGTTAACCCCTTTAAGGCCGTATCTAATGGCTATATTACCCGGCCCAAGGTTGGTTATAAGGCGGGGAATCAGGAACGGGGATATCTTTTTAGGTCCTCCTTCAAGGAATGCCTGATGGTAGTGCTCCAGCGATGCAAGCCCTCCCATTCCTACCCCCATAACGGAACCCATCCTGGAAGGTTGGTAGTTGTGGCTCTCAAGCCTGGCGTCTTCCCACGCTTGAGCGGCAGCCCACATGCTAAACTGAGAGAATAGGTCGTGCT
>RFKT01000151.1 GCA_003694225.1 Candidatus Dadabacteria bacterium | reverse complement strand
CCGAATAGATAGAGGGAGATAAGGTTCAGGAGATAAAAGCCTGGCCTGAAGTACTGCCTGTATTCGTTGAGATCATTGTTAAGGACCAAATGCCCTTCTTTCCACATAAGCGCTATATCCCAGTACTGGAAGGTGTCTGACCCTATAATGCCATTTTCTGTTACTCCGTGTAGGCGCACGAAAGCGGAAAAGAGAGCTAATGCTATTACAGCAGAAAGCGATATACATTCTTCATACTGTGTCTTATTTCTGTTCATAGCTGCGCTTTTGCTTTCCCGTTTTGAGCGGCATTTGGTTTAAATATTGAATAATATGCCTCAACCATTTTCGCCTGTTCTAAGCTCCCATCAAGTTTATTAGCCGCTTTGACGGAATTTGCAGCTAGGGTTCTTGCTAGTAGGGGATCTTTTGCCAGGGTTTTTATGGCGTGCGCCAAAGATTTACTGTCTCCGTCTTGATACAGAAGGCCGCATTGATATTTCTCGATAAGAGCTCTCATTTCTGGCAGATCGGTTGCTATCACAGGCAGCCCACCGATGATGCTTTCAAAAAGTTTGTTTGGCAAGGTGAAGTAATAGCTTTTGCAGATTGCATTCATGGTAACAAGGCTTACGTCCGCCCCTCGTATGGTGTTTAGAAGCAAAGATGGGGGCACGGGACCATATCTGAAAACCCTATCTTTAATTCCTAATATTTCTATCTCCTTATTGTACTCGATCAAGAATTCTGGATCGAAGTACCCGATCACTGCAAATTTAATCTCTTCGCTAAGGCTGGGCAGAGCTCGTAATATATCAAATATGCCTCTGTGAAAAGTGGCTTTCCCTATATAAACAGCAAGGAAATCATTGGGGCTCACTCCCAGAAGAGCTTTAACATCTTTTGCGGCTTTTTGCTGGGGGGCGGAGCTCTTTTTGCATGGGATATTCCTTATCACTAATGGCATGGGTATCCCGTACCGCTCCTTAAGCGATTCAGCTATAGATCTGCACACCGTGATCGAAAATGCCGCATTTTTAATGCCTCTCTTTTCTTCCGCCTCTTCCCACTCAGTGATTTTGGTATCAGGCAGTCTACCGACCCTGTTTCTTTCAAGCCATAACTCATGAGAATCATAAACGTAAGGAATCTTATATTTCGCCCATGCTGTATACGCGGCGCGTAATGGATAGAAATCGTGAGCATGAATTATATCTGGCTGATATTTCTTTACAATCTGAGCTGCCAAATAATTGTAAAGCGCTGACTTTAGCTTGAGTATCGGCAGAGGCTGATGCCTTAAGATTTTGGTTTCGGATATTGAATTTTGCTTATTGGCAGTAGTGTCTGCTCTCCTAGTGAGCCGATAAACGAATTGGCGGGAAACGCTAAACAATGCTCTTAGAGCTCTGTAAATTCTTCCAAAGGGAAGATCAATGGTACAGACCTTAAACGGCAGTTTCTCGCCATTAATGGTGCTTTTCGATGCCAACAGCACTTCAAATCCGGCGTCAGAGAGGGATGTAGCAGCCCTAAGCACCCTGCTATCGTTTTCTATATAGCCGGTTGTAAGCATCAAAACCTTATAAGCTCTTTTATTCACTGGCGGCTAACTTGTTTTATGCAATAGGCAATTAACGGAACGTGCATACTACCATTACTTTGGCTAGTTGTAAAAAATAATGTATATTACCACCGGTTTAAGAGGCACTAAGGCAAAGGGCAGAGTTTGAGTTTTGCGTTGCCTTTGTACTAAACTCACCACCAAACGCAGGAGTTTTTCTTGAGTCATGGCCGGTTAAAAAGGGTAGCAGTTAAAAGAGGATGGATATGTCGTTAGAGAACACTAAAGTGACAGTGCCGGAATCAACCGCACAGATAGCTTCAACGAGAGAGATCTATCAGGGGAGAAAGGTTGTTGCCGTTCTTCCCGCATATAATCTGGAAGATTCGATAGCTGAATTGGTGCGGAAGACGAAAAATTATGTTGATGAATGCATAGTAGTGGCGGATGGATCTAAGGATAAGACAGGAGAAGCCGCAAGGTCAGCTGGAGCTATAGTTCCAGAGCCTGAAAATGTAAGAGGGAAGGGATTTGCTGTACGCAAGGGGTTCAGGGAGGCATTAAGGCTAAACCCTGATGTAGTCGTTCTGATGGATGCTGATGGGCAGCATTTGCCTGAAGAGATTCCCCAGTTGGTAGAGCCTATAATTTCAGAGCAGGTTGATATGGTAGTTGGATCTCGAATGCTCGGAACGCTTAGAACTTCGACAATAAATAAATTTGGGAATTGGGGGCTTAAGATCATATCCTTTTTGGTTACATGGAAGTGGATGACAGATACGGAAACGGGCTTTAGGGTCTTTAAGCCCGACAAGCTTTCCACCTTAAATCTTTCATCGCAGGGTTATGAAATAGAGAGCGAATTGCTTCTTAAGGCTCTGCATAAGGGATTTAAGATCAAGGAAGTGCCTATTACTGTCCCGTTTGCTGTACCTGGTGTTACAGTTTGGGACGGGTTTAAGGTCGGATGGTATAAGATAAAGACAGGCTTAATGTTAAAATTGGGATTGGAGAAAGCATGAGCGAAGAATTAGAGCAGAGGCTTGAAGCCGCAAAGAAGGAAGGCAAAGAAGTAGTAGCTGTTTTGGGGTTAGGGTTCGTAGGGACAGCTGTATTGGCTAATCTGTCTAGAACGTTAAAGGAAGGAGCTCCAGCTTTTTTTGTGGTAGGAGTTGACCGCAATGACGAGGTTGGCAGAGAGAAGTGTTGCAAGCTGAATGAGGGAGAACCTCCTGTTTATGCCAGCGATCCATCCTTAAGAAGGGTAATTTCCCAAGCCCATTGTGAGCATAAAAATATCGCAGGTACTGTTGATCCCAAAATTATGAAGTATGCGGATGTGGTTGTGTTTTGCATCAATCTGGATTTGGATAGGGAGAAGGGACAGACAGAGCGGCTCTCTATGGATATCGGAGGCTATGAAGCCGCCATGGAGATGGTGGGGTCGGTGATTAAACCAGGAACTTTAGTGACAGTTGAGAGCACTTTGCCCGTCGGCATGTGTGACAAGGTGCTGTATCCGGCGCTTTGTAGAGGACAGGCAAAGCAGGGGATTGATACTGAGGAGAATCCTCCACTTTTGGCATTTTGCTATGAGAGAGTAATGCCAGGCCCTGATTACTTGGATTCTGTTAACAATTATTGGAGAGCATTTGCAGGGATTAATAAGGAAAGTGCTGATCGAGCAGAGGAATTTCTATCTCGCTTTGTAAATATAGCGGAGTATCCCCTGTGGAGGCATAAGAATACAAGAGCAGCAGAGATGGCCAAGTTAATGGAAAATTCTTATCGTGCTGTAAACATAGCCTTTATTGAAGAGTGGGCGGACTTGGCTGAGGCAACCGGCGTTGATCTCTTTGATGTTATAGCTTCTATCAAGGTAAGGAAGGGGACTCATGATAATATGATGCTTCCTGGCTTGGGAGTGGGAGGTTACTGCCTTACAAAAGATGCTTTGTTGGCGGCTTTTGGCGCAGAGGAGATCATAGGAGTAGATGCGCCTTTGCCATTTTCAAGAAGGGCTATCTTGACAAATGAAAACATGCCCATGAAAGCCTTTAACTGGATTAATTGCCACTTTAATGGCTCACTTAGCGGTCGGTCAGCAGCGCTTTTGGGTGTAACTTATAGGCCGGGAGTGGCTGATACAAGAAGCTCTGCCACAGAAATTTTGGCTAGAGCGTTGTTTGAAGGGGGGATGGCAGTGTGGGCATACGATCCTCTTATCTCTAAATGGGATGAATTTGATGAGGCTGAACTTATCGCCGGCAAAGATTGGAACATTCAGCCGGATGCAGTTGTTATCTGCCTGCCGGATCCCGCTTATAGAGATATTCTCGCCGCAAATCTTTCCAATTTGAGGCAGGGCTCTATTGTGGTGGATCCTTGGAATATGGTCGGTGATAAGCTCGCAGAGCGCCTTTCTGACAAAGGAGTTACAGTAAAGGTATACGGCAGAGGAGATATATAGTTATATGAGAGTTCATGCATGACAGATGTGATTGTGACCGGCGCAGCCGGCCTTATTGGTTATGAAATTGCATCCCAACTGCTGGAAAAGGGATATAAGGTCTTTGGAGTAGATTCTCTTATAAAAGGAGGGGAGGAGGATCTTGACTTCCTTGCGAATCGTTATCCTGACAAATTTAGATGGCTCAAGGGAGATTTGGTAGATCCGACAACAGTTGAATTGCTGCCACGGGAAGTGTCTAGTGTTGTACACATGGCGGCAATAGTGGGTGTAGCCTATGTTAATGAGCATCCATATACCACTATACGGACAAATCTTTTGAGCACACTCAATCTTTTTGATTGGTGTAAAGGGAACAATATAAAAAGCATTGTTTTTGCCTCTTCCAGCGAGAATTATGCGAGCACTGTAACGGCGGGAATTGCGCCGCTTCCTACCCCTGAAAATGTACTCTTATCAATTGATGATATTACCCTCCCAAGGTGGTCATATGCAGCAAGCAAGATAGGGGGAGAATCCGCACTTTTTAGTTTGTCGTGCGAATGCGGGATTGATGTTCCGCTTGTTATTAGATTTCACAATGTCTATGGTGAAAGGATGCCGCCTACACATGTGATTCCCGAGTTTCTTGATAGGTGCAGGCAGAAAATGGATCCATTTCCTATCTATGGAATAGATGCCACAAGATCCTTCCTTCATGTGACGGATGCGGCTAGGGCTGTTATTAAGCTGTGGGAGGGCTCTGAGAGTGGGGTAGTTAATGTAGGCTCAGGCACAGAAGTGAAGGTTCGGGAGCTGGCGGAAACAGTTTTTGATGTGACTGGATTTCATCCCAAGGTTGAAGAGCACAGTGCTCCGCCCGGTTCTGTAAAAAGGCGGGTGCCGGATATAAGCAGGCTGCAAAGCATCGGATTTGAGGAATCTATCTCTTTAAGGGAAGGTATCAAAAGATGCTGGGACTATTTATTAAGCTCCTGAGTTAAGATGTTGCTATTTTCTCGTCTTGTGAATATCGACTATTTCAAAAACAGGTATCGGCGGTTTGTTTTGTTTTATGGGTGGCTTTTTAGTTCTGCATGGAAACAGTTTCAGCTTAGGCTTATTGCCCCGATTATCTCCGGTCTCTGCTCCGTTTCGTTTCAGGTTGCGGCTATTGCTGTAGTCTATAAATATGCAAAGCATCTCTTAAAGGGATCAAAGCTGGAATTTTATGGAGTCACTTTTGGACCCATCACATCGGTGTCCCTCCTATGTATGGTTTCAGTCGTCGGATTGCTTCTTCTTATTCTTTCAGCGGTAACTAAGTACTACGGCACCAATGAGCCGGTTAAAATAGGATGCGAGCTTGAAGGAAGGCTGATGCGCGAGCTTTTATCCGCTATCCGGCTAGCTAACTATTTAAAGGTTCCTCCGTGCGGCAAATTGCGCGGCGCTTCCGCAATGGTCAAGATTTTGCTTTCTGATACAAGGGCATGCGGCAGGGCGGTTATGATGGGGCTTTTAACAGTTCCCGCTCTTTGCACCTTTGTTGTGAGCTTGGGAACTCTAGTATGGGTAAACTTCCTTATGACCTTGGCGCTTGTGCCTGTGGCGCTGTTGTATGGGTTTGGGGTGTATAAGATAGGCTTGGGAGGTGTGAGGGACAATAAAGAGCTTGAGCAGTTAAGCAGTGAAATGGCCGGGAGGCTTAAAGGGGTGCTCGACAATCTGACAAGAGGAGACAATCCGGAGAATCTGCATGAATATGAGGGGCTTAAAAATTATTTAAGCTCTTATAACAGGGTATATTCGCTGCCTTACAAAAGTTATCTGATAACCGATCTTTTCTTTGCTCTGGTAGTTACTATAGTCCTTTTTGGGGGCGCTTTCTCAATGATAGTAGCTCATATAGAGGTGAGTTCTCTAGTGGTTTATTTGGTCAGCATGAAGTATGGAGTTGGTTCTCTTCGTCAGATGATTGCTCGCTTTACGGTGATGAATCGCTTTTTTGCGAATGTGGTCCGAGTGAAAAGGGTGCTTGATAGTTCATCGATAAATCCTATTTCAATAACTGCCGGGCAAATTGATGTGCACTGGGGAGGCTCTCACGGAGGGAATGTGGGCTCTATAGCGGTTCTAAGGGAGAGTCCGGCTATTTTGTTTTCCCGCTTGCCTGTATCCAAGTTAAGCGTTCAACCGATCGTTAGCGAAATGATTGGGGAGACAAGGGACATTTTATTCAGAGCTCAGGTTATCACTTCTCTTTCCGAAGAAGAAGTATATGATGATGCAGAGTTTGTTTTTATTCCGCTTAGGCTTGTGGAATCCCATACTAGTGAAGAGCTAGGTGACTTTCTTTCAAAGTTAAATTCGGTGTTTGTGATAGTTTTTTCTAATAGGATGGCCTCTGTTAAGCTAAAGGGCGTGTTTTCTGCTAAGACGCCTGTATTGATCTATAAGCCTGATGAAGGAATTGTTTGGGGTGGGACTCTTGAAAGGTATCAGCTTACTATGCCAGACCTGAAGCTCTTGTGGGAAGGAAGGGATGTATATGAAGATGCAGGGCAAGAGCTTCTGACGGATCTTGCTATGGAGGTTTAGCATTATCGGCTTTGAGGCATATATAAGGTGTAAAATGGAGGTACTTTAAGCGCTTTCCATCCGTGTTTGAGAAGTTTCGTTGCAACCCTTTCAACATTTTTGCCGGTCAACCATTTGATATTTGCCCATTCATCCTTCCAGTGGCCTGAGGAACGCCCTATGAGGCTTGAGGGGCTTTCAGGAAGAGCCTTTGTATTTGCAACCAAAAGGCCGCAGAAGGGAGTGTGTGTTTTGACGTAGGAATTAATATCTTTTATGGAAGAAATAGCACGGAGGTAATTAGTCCTTGCGCGGCGTGTGGCTTCTCCTCCGTAATGGTATTCATCAATTCCTAGATGCGCCGAGATGACGGTTTTGGTGGCTGTGTCGGTTAATATCCAGCAATTTTTAAGTTTTTTAATGCCAAGTGTATCCTTAAGCCATTCAGCGGTTTCATTAAGAAAGGTGAGTGTTTTAGATTTAGGG
>RFKT01000150.1 GCA_003694225.1 Candidatus Dadabacteria bacterium | reverse complement strand
TCCTTCATCTTCTTTTTAACAGATTTGGATGTAAGTGTATGAAGGGATCTGTCAGGACGCACCAGGGTAGAAGCCACAACCAAACCTGTAAGCTCATCTACAGCAAAAAGCGTTTTTGCCATCAAGGTTTTCCTTTCAACCCCTGTGTATAAGGCATGCCCCATTATGGCTTCAATAATTTCCTCGTCATAACCTTGCTCTCTTAATATTTCGCAGCCAGCATAGGGATGCCCTTTGCCATTACAAGGGCCATTGTCTGGATCCGGATACTTCTCATAATCAAAGTCATGCAAAAGCCCTGTTATACCCCATTTTTCCATTTCATCTCGTCCGCAATTGAAATAATCTGCGTACCATCTCATAGCGGCTTCTACGCATAAAGCATGCTTTATTAAGCTCTCTGATTTTGTGTATTCCTGTAAAAGCGCAAAGGCCCGTTTTCTCTTATCTGAATGCTCCATAGTGCTTTTTTATAAGTGATTAATGTTTACTCAAAGTTAAACTCAAATTCGCTGCGTATTATAACTGCTCTGACCCCTCAGATTTTGAGTTAGATGACGCAACCGCTTCAGGATAACTTGCTTTTCCATAGATCTCAATAAGTTTAAAAAACAGCATGGCCGCAGGATTTGAATTGATTCGGTTTATATCAAGAAGACAAGAGAAAACGGCTTTCTCTGAATAAACGCCAAGTTTCACTCCTTGAGGTAAGAGCTGGTTTGAACAATCCCCATTGAAAAGCTTGGCTTCCTTAAGCAATTTTAATAGGTGGATATACTTGGCCTTAGAAGATGGTTCTTGCGAAGGTCGGAAAATTATCTTTCTACCTCTAAAAACCACTATAAGCTTGTCTTTCGATGGGCTAATTCTTTCTGCGCTATATTTAGGAGAATAGTTTCGAAACCACTCCTCATACCTTTCCTGCAAGGCAGATCTGCTCGTTAGATAAGTATAGTTATATTCTAGGAGCCATAGAATGGAGCAAAGCAATAGAGCGGATTTTAATATAGTTTTGATCATCTCCTTCCTATTATATGCCATAAAAACTTGGTTGTGGATAGGTCTAAGGGAAAGCTTTTCACCCTCATGAGAGTTGATTAAGAAATTGCCATTATATAAAGTAGGGAGTGTTGGGGGAGGGGCGAATAACTGTCTATTAGGAATTAATGGGGAACCTGAATTATGAAGTATCATCACGGCTGTTCCAAGAAGGCAAAAACTAACCAACTACCAGGAAATATAGGGGAGGATCATGCTTTTAAAAGTCAGGAAGAGAAATTAGCCAGAGTTGAGCATCTGGCTGGTCTTGCTATAAAGAGAGTGAGAGAAGTCTATGGACCAAAGTCTTGCAGAAGAGAGATAAGAGAGATCCGCAACGTCCTGAAACAATATAAGAAAGTTCTCAGGTTGAGAGAAGAAGGAAGAAGCTGTTCGCAGATTGGTAATGCTGTTGGACTTCACAGGACAACTGTACAATCATGGATCAGAGGTTCAGTTCCACGAAGAATAGCGAAATGGACTGTAGGGGTTGCTGGAGAGAGACCTTCTAGGTTGAGAGTTATTCGCTCAACACGACTAGATATGGCCTTTGTATTAGGAGTCTTCATGGGAAAAGGGGGGAAGCTCCCTCAAGCGGAGGATATTGATGACACACCACTACAAACCCGATTAAAGGGAGCGATTGCTTCCTTACACGATTTTCCTTCAATTGATGCCAATCTCTTTAATGAATTGATTAGAGAGCATGGAGTATTGATGGGCTACTTGAAAGATGTCGCATCTGAAAGAGGCTCGTCCAGAAATATTTTAAAGATGCCGTGGCATCATCTCTTAACCAAAGAAGAAAGACGGGCGTTTCTGGAAGGATTCATGGGAGCAACACATTGGAGAATGTGTAAAAGCAAAGTAGGGATCCATTTTTGCAGAGGCAGAGACGAGCAGACAATTAATTTTGTGGCTTTGATGCTCACTGAATATGAAATCTATCCAGTTGTAACACAAAAAGGTCTTAGTATTCGTGATCCAGGAGATTTGCTGCGTCTTAAAGATTCTGCTCTTTTTAGGTATAATGGCTCTTTCGATCTATTGGTGCGGTATTGTCAGAGGTGGTTTGGCGCCAATCCGAAATTAAGGGCTACTCCTGCAGAATATAGAGATTTTATGAGTGCCTATGAGTTGGCCGTATCCAAAGGCGAAGCTAGACAATTGAGTCAGTTTCTCCGTGATTATCGAA
The DNA here is from genome assembly GCA_003694225.1 of Candidatus Dadabacteria bacterium. Lineage (GTDB taxonomy): Bacteria > Bdellovibrionota_C > UBA2361 > UBA2361 > J135 > J135. Next base: position 8,910 of record RFKT01000150.1, on the reverse strand, counting down.
GACGACATAGTAATTTAAACCGTTTCTCAGAAAAATATATAAGAGCATGGATTGGAGGAGATGTGCCAAGAAGCGTGAAAAGACTCTCTGAGATCTTTAAGGCTGCAAGGATGTTTTTAGATGAAGCGACCAGAGAGGAAATCGGAGAATGTGTGTACCAAAAGATAACCTTCAGAAGAAATTGTTCTTTGCACCAGTTAGAAGAAATAATATTAAATGCTATTGGCTATCTCCCAGCGCCTGACTCTTCTCTGACTACTTTGAGAGAGTTCTTTAAGCGTATTGCTCCTAATGGACTCTCTTCTCCCCGTGAGCTGCTTTCTCTTTTATCCTTAGGATATATTCCTAGGAGACAAGAGATAATACTAGAGCACTTTCCATCCTTCAGTGATGACAGAGACCCCGATACAAAAGCTTCACATGCTAAGACAAAAACTGATATAGAGCCTGCTGAATATGTAAGGAATTGGTGCAAGAACAATGGAGCTACTGACTTAGTAGGCAGTTATGAGGGCAGTCTTGTTTTGGCTGTTAAAGAGGCGCTCAGGGAAGGAAAGGATCCAAATGAAGTCCTTAAACGACGTGTAAGGAGAATTAGGGATAGACAAGCTAGATTTAGTAAACAACCCTTGCCGCCTCGTGGGTCATACTCCGTTGTTAAATTCTGAAGAGAGGAGGTATTCCTTGGCAAGGCTTAAAAGGGTTTCCCTTTCATTGAGAGAAGGGTCATCCAAAACAGCTTCTTCAAGTTTTTTTAATGCCTTTCCAAGCTTTTTCCCCTCTTTATATCCAAGCTCTATAAGATCATGCCCGTTTACAGCGAGCTTTAGGTAATTCTCTTCCTGCCTCCTCCTCTCCTCTTCATCTATAAGTTCATAGAACGTCCTTAGCCTTTTGTTAAATTCTTCTTCGTCCATTTTTGCTCCTAGCGCATCGGCTCTCTTAAACTCAAGCCATGTATCGAATAGTTCCCCGAGATCTCTGTATAGCCTCCTCAGCCCCGCAGGACCGCACTCGATAGGCCTCATATGGTGCCTCACAAGAGTTGTTACATCCTTTATCTGTTTATTAGGAAATTTGAGCCGCTTCATAGCTTTTTTCGCCAGATCTGTACCGACTATCTCGTGCTTATAAAAGTGGCGTCTGCCATCCTCCCCTACTGATAGGGTATAGGGCTTCCCTATATCGTGGAAAAGAGCGGTAATGCGCTGTGTAAGGTTCTGGGGCGTATTTTCTATCACCTTTAATGTATGCTCAAAGACATCATAGAGATGGTATTCATTCTGTTCAAAGCCGTAGCTAGGCACAATTTCGGGAAGAATTATATTGAGAATCTTTAAATCCTTTAATGCTTCTAATCCCTCAGCAGGATAATCGGATAGAATTATTTTGATGAACTCGTCCCTAATCCTCTCCCATGAAACCTTTTCGATAAGATTATAGTATGCCTTGGCAGTATCGTATGTAGCATCATCTATTTTTCTATTTTCTACAGGGCCAAAGCGCACCATACGCATCATCCGCAGAGGATCTTCATGAAACCGCTCTCTCGGACTCATAACAGCTTTCACCACTCCCTTGGTTAAATCATCGTATCCAGAGAGGGGATCAATGATTTTATTGTCGGCGATGGAGTATGCGATCGCATTGATTGTAAAATCTCGTCCCTGAAGATCCGTTAAAATATCATTAGAATACCGTTGCTTCCCCACATATCGAGACCCAGGAGCTCTAAAGGTAGTAATTTCAACATTAGTTCCATCAATAACTGCGATAACGGTGCCGTGCTCAATCCCTGTTGGAACACAGTGTATCCCAGCTTTGTTAAGCCTATCCAAAACTTGATCTGGCTTCACGCGGCAGGCTAAATCGAGGTCTCCATGTGTCTTCCCAAGCAAGGTCTCCCTTACCGAGCCTCCCACAATGTGCAGGCGGCTCTTGTCGCCTAAGGCGTCGGCAATTCTTTGCACAGGACTAGATTTGGCAAGAAGGCAGAGCTTTTCGCTGGCTTCACTTAAGGTTAATAAAGTTTTGCCACAGTTTTGGGACATTGCCGTTCATTCTAAAGGTTAATACAGGAAGCCAATGAGGTTCCTTTGGCTTCTTCCTTAGTGGCATATTTGCTTCTTTGGGAGTTTTGCCCCCCTTTTTCCGATTACACTTCATACAACAGGTAACCACATTCGTCCAGCAGGTGGTGCCTCCTCGACTTTTGGGGATTACATGGTCAATTGTAGCTATTTTGGATTGAAGCTTTGCTCCGCAGTACTGGCACTCAAAATTGTCTCGAGCAAATACATTTACTCTTGACAGAGCCGGCCTTACGGTACGCCGCTTCACATAGCGGAGAAGTCTTACTACTGCCGGAGCCTTAATAACTATCGATACCGATCGGATGTCTTGGTCGTACTCCTCTATCACCTCGACCTTACCCATAAAAAAGAGCGTTACAGCCTTTTGCCACGATATGACCATAAGTGGCTCATAGGAGGCGTTTAAGAGCAGTGCTGATCTCATAAGGAGTCCTCTGAAACTTTTTCTTATTGTTAATAATATCGACAGGTTAGGCAAGAATATTTAAGGTTCCCCTACGAGATCAACTGACCTAATCTACCGCTTCTTACCGTAACTATCTGAAATAAATAGATTGTTTTAGATCTTCGCTTCTTTTTTGTTCACTCATTTAAGCTTGTAGATCGCGGATTTATGTTCGTTACAGTAGCAGATGACGCGGCTATGGTGTAGCCTTATACCCCAATTATGGAAGTTTATATCTCAGAATTTGACGGAGTTGATCTGAAAGAGGCTGCAGAAACTTTTAAGACGCCTTTATACATTTATTCCAGATCCATTATAGAGGAGCGGTTTGCAAGGTTTGAAAGGGTGTTTTCTGAGGTAAAACATACCGTTTGTTTTGCTGTTAAAGCCAACTCAAACCTCTCTGTGCTTTCTCTTTATGATCGATTAGGAGCAGGCTTTGATGTTGTCTCTGAAGGAGAGCTGCGCCGACTCGAGGTAATAGGAGCTGATTTTAGTAAGGTAGTTTTTTCAGGAGTAGGCAAAACTAAGGAGGAAATAAATTTTGCTGTAAACAAAGGGCTCAAGCTGATTAACTTTGAATCCCTCTCAGAGCTTAAGGTTATAGGGGATATATGTAAAAGCGCTGGAAAAAGTGCATCTGTAGGGTTTAGATTAAATCCTGATATCTCCTTAGATATTCACCCTTACCTTATTACAGGATTAAAAGAATCTAAATTTGGCATGCCGTTTTCTGATGCTTCTGAAGCATGGGAGATAATCAAAAATAATGACTATCTTTCGCTTGAAGGGGTTACCTGCCATGTTGGCTCAGGTGGAACCGATATTGTAAAGTATGAGGAAGCATTCAAGGCTGTAATTTCCGCTGCAAAATACTTTGAGTCCCTAGGGGCTAAAATTAAATTTCTCGATTTCGGAGGCGGATTTGGAGTCTCATATTCAGGCTACTATGAAGAGTTGGACATGCTCCGTTTGAAAGGAGTGATAGAGAACCTCTTAAAAGCAAGTAACTATGAGCTCATCTTTGAGCCCGGCAAATTCTTAGTGGCTGAAGCCGGGTTGCTTCTTACCACAGTGCTTTATGTTAAAAAAGGAGGGAGCCAGAAGTTTATAGTTGTTGATGCCGGCATGAATGATCTTATACGCCCTTCGTTATATAATGCTCCGCATAAGATATTGTGTGTGGGAAATCAAAAAAGCAAATCCCCTCAATTGGAGGCAGTAGACGTAGTAGGGCCTGTCTGCGAAGGCGGATGCTTTATTGGTCGAGGTGTAAACTTGCCGCTAGTCCCTGAAGGAGGTCTTCTTGCTGTGAAGGATTGCGGTGCATATTGTTTTAGCATGGCATCCCGGTATAATAGCAGGCGCCTTCCGGCAGAAATTATGGCATACAACGGCCATACTATTTTAATACGGAGAAGAGACAGTTATGATGATTTATTCTCACACGATATAGTTTAGAGTCAGGAGGTATCTATAGAATGATAGTTAACCTTGGCGAGCATAATTCTCTAATCTCAGAGTACATGAGGCAACTTAGAGACAATGAAATTCAAAAAAACAGGGAGCTGTTTAGGGATAGGGTCTTTAAGATTGGAAATATCATTGCGTATGAAATCAGTAAAAAGCTTAAGTATGAGCCTATCACAGTAAATACCCCTTTAGGGCAGTCTCAATGCCATACCTTAGCTGAACAGCCAGTTGTTGGGGTGATCCTGCGTGCCGGGATACCTCTCTTTGAAGGGTTGATAAGTTTTTTCCCCAATGCCGATGCGTGTTTTGTCTCTGCATATAGAAAGCATAACCCTGATGGAAGTTTCGATATCGCTTTAGGCTATAGAAGCCATCCTGCTCTTTCTGGAAGAGTCCTAATTATGTGTGATCCAATGCTTGCAACGGGAAGATCCTTTGTGGATGTCTTGAATTTAGTTGCCCGCGATGAAGAGCCTCATTCCATACATATTGTCTCTGTTATAGCTAGTAAAGCAGGGCTTGAACATGTGTCCAAACATTTCCCGGAAGCTTGTATCTGGACGTGCGCTGTTGACCCTGAGCTTGACGCAAAAGACTATATTGTGCCTGGCCTTGGTGATGCTGGCGACCTTTCGTACGGAATGAAGCTTCAGAGCTGATTTTTCCTTGACATAATGCACGCATCAAGCCACCCTGGAAATATGGGAGGACGCAGTGTCGGAGAAAAGGGCTCAAAGACACCTCTCAACAGCTCTTTTCTGAAGGCTGTTCAGAGCTACATAGAATACTATGCTGATGGATCTACACATACTGCCAGAGCAAAGAGGCTGGATCTCAATCATTTCGTTGAATTCCTCACAAGGTATAAGGGCGTCTCGACTCCACAAAAATTAAAACTTCGGGATTGGGATTTCTCTTCAGTGCAGAGTTTTGTTGATGAAAGGCTAAGACTTGGAGAAGCTCCTGCTACAGTTGCAAGGAGGCTAGCTACCATTAAACATATGGGAAGGACGTTGTCTGAAAGGATTAAAGGTTTTGTTAATCCTGCAAAGGAAGTCAAAAACCCCAAGGTTTCCCTTTTAAAGCCTAAGGCGCTCACAGAAGATGAAGTAGCTCAGGTGAAAAAAATTGCTGAACAAAGGAGAAAAGAAAGGGACAGCTTTATCCGCTTTAGGAACGAGACGATCTTTGGGCTTTTGATAGATACAGGCTTAAGGGCAGATGAGGTAAGGCTCCTTCGTATGGGACAACTTAGCTCTGAATGTGAATGGATAAGAAATGTACGAACCAAAGGTAGAAGATATAGAAACGTATATATCACCTCAGAGTTTAGGCCTAGAATGTGCGAATATCTTAAGAGGAGGGAGGCAGAGCTGAAAAGATTTTTTCCAAAGCTTACTAAGGCTATAGATAGAACCCTTCCTGTTTTTATAAGTACCTATGGTGCTAGCGCAGAGAATGTAGATAGCTTCTTTATGGGAGCAAAGACTCTTTGGCGGGCCATTAATGAGCTGTCTTCGGGGGTTTCTTTGCATCCTCATCTTTTGAGGCACTCCTTTGCCGTTTCCCTCCTTGAATCTTGCAAGGATATAAGGTTGGTTGCGCAGGCACTTGGGCACGGTGATGTGCGTACCACTATGCGCTATACCGAGCGGAGCGATGAAGAACTTGCAAAAGTCCTTGAAAAAAGCAGAACCTCTCGCAATGTCAAATAGGTACAATAACATCAGTACATTAAGATCTATACTGTACAGTAAAATATTAGTCATAAAGTATTAGTAATAATATGAGATAGAAGTTATCGGTTTTCTACTAGAGCAGGGCGCACACTATAAATCCTTATGGAGTAAAGCTGAGCGCGGTGAAGAAGGCCGTCCGTAAAAGCGAGTGTAAATCTATGATTGGCCCCCGGTTTAAGTAAAAAGCTTCTTAGGCGGGATCGTTGAATTCCTCTAATCATTTCGGGAGAAAGAGATTGGATGGTTGTATTTGATAGAGTGGATGCCGCCGTAGCTATTATTTCGTCTAATGTATCTTCGTTTTTGTCATAAAGTCTTGCCTGAAGCATTATGTCATTAAAGCTGCTGCTAGTTGAATTTACGATCTCTCCCGAAATAAGGATGATCTCTTCGCCAGAGTCTAGGTTAGTTCTCTTTACGGATGTTTCCTTTATATATAGGCCCGCTGGTGCAGGCCTGTACATTTGTGGATGAAGCCTTTGCAGTATTCCTTCTGCAGCGGAGGGCTTGAAGAAGAAGTACCCAGAGGCAAGCATCAATGCAAAGAGGAAAGCAGCTACAGGCATTATAGCAGTGAATAAATCATGCCAGCTGTTGTCAGAAAGTAGCGGCTTGCCAAGAAATTTTCCCCAAAACCCCGGTTTCTTAGTGTCACCTAAAAAAGAAAGCTGATTTTTGTCTGGAGCGTCTTCTTCTTTATAGTTTGCCTCTTCTTTTTCTTCGTTGCGGTGCAAGTTATGCAAGTTAGAAGATGTGATGTTTCCAGCCTTTTTTCGAATATTGTTAGCCACAACATTTAACTGGCCCATATTAGAGTTAAATGGAAGAGGCTGCTGAGATCTCAGCATTGTTAAATCCACCTTAAAAACCGTATCGCATTTAGAGCAGTGGAAATGTGGCATCCTTTGCCCCTGTACAAGTTCACTCTTAACGCCAAATCTGGTTTGACATGACGGACATTCGACTATTATTTTCCTCTGTGAAATAGGATCTGTATCAGGCCCCATCATATCTCAATCCCGGCAGCAATTTACTGTAAAGGTGGAAACTATTGTAAGTTATTTTAGGTGATTACGCCAGGCGGATATTTAGCGATTTGGAGGACCATTTATCCCTTTGGTGTCAACAATCTGTATCATGGATTTGCCGACTACACTAGGATGGATTGCATACTGGACAGAACTTAAAATGTGTTGTTCACTTATTGGGGCAATTCTTTGCTGGCGCTCAGCCGGATAAGGATGGATTACTTTTCAAATGGGGAAGAGAGGTTTCTTTACAAATTAAAGTGATTCTTTTTATGTGGGGCACAAATGGGTGAGACACTTTTTGATAGAGCTAAAACAAGGCTTGATGAGGCCACAAAATACCTTGATGTTGAAGAGGAGACAGTTGTAAGGCTTAAGGCGCCTAAATCTGTTCTTCAAGTGTCAATTCCGGTTAGAATGGATGACGGCTCTTTAAAGGTCTTTCAGGGTTACCGCGTCAGGTACAATGATGCAGTAGGCCCCACTAAAGGGGGCATAAGATATCACCAGAGCGTTACTCTTGATGAAGTGAAAACACTTGCCTTTTGGATGACGTTTAAGTGCGCCGCCGTGGGGTTACCCTTTGGGGGAGCAAAGGGGGGTGTAACTGTTAATCCGAAGGAGCTTTCTCTGCTTGAATTGGAGAGGCTTAGCCGTGGATATATTTCGGCTATTGCTGATTCAATAGGACCTGATGTTGATATACCCGCCCCTGATGTCTATACAAACAGCATGATTATGGGATGGATGGTTGATGAGTATTCCAACATTAAAAGGGCGTATTCTCCTGCGGTATTAACTGGAAAGCCGATCTATGCTGGAGGTTCTCTTGGTCGTGATGATGCCACAGCAAGGGGCGGCTTTTACTGTTTGGAAGCATTAAAAGAACGATTAAGGCTGGGCAAGGGAACGTTAAAAGTTGCTATACAAGGCTTTGGAAATGCAGGCTATCATTTTGCCAAGATCGCCAATGACGCAGGGTATAGAATTGTCGCTGTATCAGACTCTAAGGGGGCAATATGTAAGGAAGATGGGCTGGACCCTGAAAGCGTTTATAAATTTAAGCAGCAAAATAGGGAGCTTAAGGCGGCTTACTGTGAGGGAACAGTTTGCGAAGTTGTAGATCACAAAAGGATAACAAACGCTGAACTGCTTGAGCTTGATGTGGATATTCTTGTGCCAGCAGCGCTTGAAAACCAGATAACAAAGGACAATGCAAAGAATATCAAAGCTAAGTGCATTGTAGAGCTTGCAAATGGTCCTACTACCGTTGAAGCAGATAATATTTTGGCCCAGAGGGGGATACCTGTAATCCCTGACATATTGGCCAATGCCGGCGGTGTGACTGTAAGCTACTTTGAGTGGGTGCAGAACAAGCAGGGGTATTACTGGAAGCTGCCAAAGGTCCACAAGGAACTCAAGGAATATATGGAGGATGCCTCTGTAGAGATTTTTAACATAGCTGAAAAACACGGCATAACATTAAGGACGGCAGCTTATGTATCTGCCCTTCGAAGGATAGATGAAGCTGTTAAATCTAAGGGCACAGAGAGGCAATTTCATGTAGAGTGATTCCATCACTTTCCTTTCAGTGTTGTGTGTTATAGAACTGCTTGAAATGGGAATCTCTGTTGTGTTTTTACTTTAAAACAGTTAAAATACCCCGTAATTGCTTGCATTAAAAGCAAGTGTAGGCTAGATACGCCGTAATATCAGTATGTTAAAAGACTGTGTTTTAGATCAGTCTTCGCTTAAAGGTCGGTTTGTATGGAAAGGCGCACTTTTGAAGTTGGTGTTGAGCACTTTGACGGGCCGATTGATCTCCTTTTGCATCTGGTAAAGTCAAGAGAGCTTGAGATATCTAGAATATCTCTCGCTCAAGTTGCCTCCCAGTATCTTGCCTATGTTGAGATGATGAAAGGAGAAGAGCTGGAGGTAGCAGCTGAATACCTTGTAGTAGCTGCAACTCTTCTTTCCATTAAGGCGAGTTTTTTGCTTAAACAGCCCAGTGAGTTTGCAGAGGAGGAAGATTCTCTTCCAGATCCTCAGAAAGAGCTTTTGGCTAGGCTTAGGGAAGCGGAGATCTATAAAGATGGAGCAGAAGCTCTTGGCGCTGTAAAACAGTTAGGTAT
>RFKT01000149.1 GCA_003694225.1 Candidatus Dadabacteria bacterium | reverse complement strand
GCTTTCTATAGCCCAGCTGGAGCAGTTAGCTGAAGAGCTTCGATCTGAACTTATTGAAACTGTTTCCCTTCATGGAGGCCACTTTGCCTCAAGCCTTGGCGCTACAGAGATTACACTAGCGCTTCACTACGTTTTTGAATCTCCTAAAGATAAGATTGTTTGGGATGTAGGCCATCAGGCGTATATACATAAGATGCTTACTGGAAGGCGCCAAAAGATGCATACGATAAGAAAACTTGGTGGGCTTTCAGGCTTCCCTAAAAGGAGTGAGAGCCCCTTTGATGCTTTTGGGGTTGGGCATGCTGGCACAAGCATATCAGCCGCTTTAGGAATGGCTGAAGCTATGGAGAAGAAGGGAGAGGATGGGAGAGCCATTGCTGTAATTGGAGACGGTTCATTTACGGCTGGTATGGCTCTTGAGGCTATGAACCACGCAGGCGCTTTGGGGCGGAGAATAATAGTTTTGTTAAATGATAACGATATGTCGATTTCTCCGAATGTTGGGGCTTTGAGCTGGCTTTTCTCGCGGGCGGTTACCTCTAAGGTCCCCACTCTTGCACGAGATAGATTTAAAGAACTATATAAAAAAGGGTATGTGCCTGAATTTGTCTATAAGACTCTCGACAGGGCGGAAGAGGCTGCTCAGACCTTTGTAAGCGGCGCTTCCTCTTGGGTTGAAGCCTTTGGCTTTCGCTATATTGGCCCTGTAGATGGGCATAATATTGCTTCTGTAATAACTGCACTGGAGCATGCAAAAAACCAGAATTGCCCCGTATTAGTCCATGTAAGAACTGAAAAAGGCAAAGGGTTTGAACCAGCAGAGGAAGATCCTGTCAGATGGCATGCCACTAAACCGTTTAAAATCGTAAAGAATGCTATTTCTGACATCAAGACAACAGAGTCCCCTAGGCAGAAACCGTTTAGCACCATGTTTGGGGAGGCTATGTGTGAGCTTGCAGATAGAGATGACAGAATCATTGGAATTACTGCTGCGATGGCAACTGGCACAGGATTGGACATATTTGCCAAGAAGCATCCGGATAAGTTTTATGATGTGGCTATATGCGAGCAACACGCCGTTACCTATGCAGCAGGGTTAGCATGTGAAGGATATCGCCCTGTATGTGCCATCTATTCTACATTTCTTCAAAGGGCGTATGATCAGGTAATTCACGATGTATGCATCCAGAAACTTCCGGTTGTGTTTGCCATAGATAGGGCTGGTGTTGTTGGCAATGACGGGCATACCCATCAAGGAACTTTTGATATCCCCTATTTGAGGTGCATACCAGATATTAAAATTATGGCTCCTAAAGATGGCAGGGAGCTAAGGGATATGCTTTATACGGCTTTAAGCCTAGATGTGCCGTCTGCGATCAGATTTCCGAGGGGGAAGGGTATTAGCGCTGAACCAGGAAGCCAGTTTAGAATGTTAGATGTAGGAAAAGCGGAGGTTCTTCAGAAAGGAAAGGATGTCCTTTTGATTGCGGTGGGACCTTTTGTGTTTACTGCCTTGGATGTAGCTTTAAGAGTAAGAAGGGATTTTGGATTAACAGTTACAGTAGTTAATGCACGTTTTATAAAGCCTCTTGATAAGGCTCTGCTCTGTGAGGAAGCTTTAAAGCATAGAATTGTATGCACCATTGAAGATGGATCATTGATTGGAGGTTTTGGAAGCGCTCTGTTGGAATGCTTTGCTGACGAAGGTGTTGAGCTTTTTGCCCCTCTTAAAAGATTTGGTGTTCAAGACAGTTTTGTGCCACATGGAAGCCAAGAGGAGCAGTATCGAATGAATGGCTATGACAGCGATTCTATCTATAGCTTTATACAGAGTTGTGTGGAAAGCAGAGCAAAAGCTATTGGGGCTTAAACCTTCCCCGAGCATGTGATCAGTATCCAACTTAGAACCCGCTCCTCTGATTACACAGTCCGATTACACACGCTCAATTATGCTTTTGAGCGTTCAATGCTGAGATGAGTCTAATTTTTTATGTGCCGCTAATGAAGCGGTGCTCCGGCACCCCTTATGAGAAGTTCCTTGAGCGCAAGCCCGAGGGATTCTCGTACAGATTCACCTATGGCTTCAATTTGTCCAGAATTAAATTGGACTACCGTTTTATATCCCATTGAGCCGGAAGTAAGCTCAAGGCCTGTGTGAAAGAGTATAGCCTGCCTAGCTTCGATCTGCTGTACGAGCTGTTCCACTGACGGTAGCCATAGGTATGTTTCCCTAAGCTCGTTCGGTGTCATGCCTGCTGGATCAACCAAGATAGAGACCTTGGTAAGATCCATCCGCTCAGACACCTCATCGCCGATTTCTGGGTACCAGCGCAACCCTGCCTGGTCTAGCGCATTCGCTATCCTGATGTAAGTTAGCCCACTCATAAGCTCACCCACTCCAATAAACGACCTCGCTTACCTACATCTAATATCGGCAAAAAGATCGGGCGACTATATACTCAAGGCTATCTCCAAAGCCTTAAAATAGCGCCACTTACTTTTATATATAGATGAAATATCAGCAAAGTAGAAAATCGAAAAGCCTTAGAATGAGGATTCGATTATCACTTTCCCATAACCTGTTATAGGGCATG
>RFKT01000148.1 GCA_003694225.1 Candidatus Dadabacteria bacterium | reverse complement strand
GTATAAATTCGCCTGCCCTAAGTGGAAGGATAAATGTTGCCAAGTTGCCTATCATTAGCGAATCAAAGAGGAGGGAAAAGCTTAAGTTTTGCCCTTCAGGCAGGAGATACCTCCATCTGACAGCACGCAAGGCAAAATTGCCAAAAAAGGCGATTGTAATGGGGATTAGGTAGAGATAATTTAGGTGAGATAATTCCTCTATTACGATTCGCCAGTCAAGGACAGAGAAAAGATAAGCTAAGATCGCCAAGCTGATACCCCAGCCTAACATAGAATGAAAAAATTTGGATTTTACAATATTCACTGTAATATTAACCAGATAAAGCCTAAAAATCTCGCTGACCCACGTCATGTTTAGGAAAGTGTAATTTATAATAGGTAGCAGATTTAGTCTATAAGCTTAAATTGCCATCTCATTGACAATAAGAAAATTTCCTAAAGAAAGAAAGTGTTCGCTATTTTTTGCCTCGATTTGTAACAAATCCTTCTGAAAGCCTCGATACTACATTTGGTCGGGATGAGACGGCATGAAGGAGAGATTTGGGGGAGATTGGAATATATATAAGGGACAGGTGAAATGTTGAGATTGCTGATAGGGATGATGGTAACTGTTACTGTGGCTAGGTGGATGTACTCTGAAGTAAGGCTTATCGCGCCTTCTGCTATTCCTACTATTGATTACGTACTGGAAAAGGTGCAGATACCGACGCACGACAAGTGGCCGGAAGGAAGGCTTTATAAGATGATAGCCAAGAGAGCGGCACAACGTTGAGGGGGTGCGGCGTGGTTTGGGCAGCAGAGATAGGCGAGGCAAGGAGAGTTTAGCGTAGGCGCGTACATCATCAAACCCGACGACAGGCGGCTGGGCTGAAGGTTTTACCTTTTTGGCTCAGCCCTTCTTTTTTTCTCTGTGCCGGTGTAATCTGTTGGGTATGGCGCGGTATTCTCCCCAAAGTTGGCCTGTAAAGGATATGTTCGATAGGATCTCTCCCCGTTATGATGCGGCTAATACGATTTTAAGCTTTGGTATGCACTATATCTGGAAGAGAAGGGCAGTATCTGTAATTCCCCCTGAATATTCTGGAGGAAAGGCAATGGATCTATGCACAGGCACTGGAGATTTGATTGCCTTTCTAAAGCTTAAGTTTGGGGAGGTATACGGGGTAGATTTCTCTCCCAAAATGCTTTCTTTGTGCCGAGAGAGATATAAAAGCATTGAAGGACTCAATCTTGTAGAGGCTGACGCAATGGATCTGCCGTTTCCTGACGGTTTTTTTGACTGCATAACGGTTGCCTTTGGAGTTAGAAATTTCCCTGATTTAGGGCGTGGGTTAAGTGAAATGAAGAGAGTACTAAAGGAAGGAGGGTTTCTTTCTGTTTTGGAGTTTGGACAGCCAAGAGGGATAATCTCTCCTCTCTACCGATTTTATTGCCGTCGTATAATGCCTTTAGTAGGGCGGATAGTAACGGGCTACAGAGAACCTTACGAATATCTGCCTGTAACGGCGGAGAGTTTTCCCTGTGGAGAGAAATTTTGCAAGATCCTCCAAGAGAAAGGCTTTAAAATGATAGAATTTAGAAGTCTTTTCAGAGGGATAGCGTATATTTATACCTGCATATGTTGAGGATACTCAAAATTTTATCTGTAAATTCCAGATGTTGTAAGTTTTAAGTGTCATTCTCTGTTTAGGAAGAGTATGTCATACACCTCTCTACGGGGAAGGACACCCCCAATCCTCACAAAGCCTACTTTATCAGTTCAGTAAAAAGTCAGTAAAAAGTAACCTTGTACCTTCTTGGTGCGAGAAATAGCCTTGAACTTTTTTGGGGCACCTTTTGTGGGAAAGGTGGATACCACCCTTTGCAGGTCTTAATGTATTGAATTTATTAACCAAACCTTCTGATGTCCGTTTTTATTTCAATAGCACATATTTCTATAACCCACTCATAACTATATAAGGAGCATAGAGCTACATGTGAAAGAGTGTATTTTTTAATGCTGCCTATCTTCTTAGGGATTTTTATTAGGTAACCGACAGCAAGGTTTTTGTATGACTCAGTGGTTTTCCAAAGAAACAGCAAGGGGACTTAGTAAGGTTTTGTTAACCTTTGCTCTGCTTTTTCCTTCTATTGGCGGTGGCGTTGAACCATCCAATCAGTTTTTTAGGCAAAATAAAGTAAAAACAATTTTTTCAAAAGAGGATCTTTCTGCTACCCGCACAAGATTTAAATACTTTTCAGACAGAAGCACTTTAAAAGATATAAACGAAAGGTCCAAAAAGGCGCATATTAGCATCTCCCCTGATAATAAGAAGAAGCTCACAAGAGAGGAGATAATAGATCTATATGGAGACCCCGATACTGTACCGCACGTTTTGGGAAGGCAAGATGCTCCTATGCCATTTAAGGGAATGATGGCAGCTTTAGAAGCTGGGGAAGTTGATATAGCGAAACGATACGCGCGCCAGTATGTGAGATATTTAAAAGCAGTTCAATCCAGAACCGGAAGCGTCCTCAATATGGTCAGGGAGGCTATGGCAGAAGAGGGAATGAACACATCAGATCCTAAGGAAGCGAAGGTAAGAGCAGATCTGAGGAAGAGTTTTGTTGGAAAAGTACCGGTTGATCCGGCCGGAAAGGTTGATGTGTATTTTTTCTTTAATGCCTCAGACAGAAAGTCTTATCCTATGCTCTCTGAGATGGAGAAGGTGTATCAGCTAGCCCGGAAGGATCCAGCTGTAAATTTTGCAGGCCTTATACTTGAGAAGGCTACAAAAGAAGATCTCAGGGAATTTCGGAGTACACATAATATCACATTTCCGATCTTTGGAGGAGGGAAGCTTTCTAAGATCTATGGGGTAACAAAACTCCCAACAGTCTTGGTTGTATCCCATTCTGATCCGGCTAAGGTTGTTGTTGAGGAAGGATATCGCAGACATATTTACTTTGAAGAGATGATAAAGGTTATGAAGGGAGAGAGTGTTTAGGAGATAATCTGCTGTGAGAAGGTTTTTTAAGGTTATATCCTGCATATTAGTTATATGTACTCCAACGGCATCCTTTGCCGGGAGTGGAAGCGGCAATGAGATTAGCACATACTATCAAGATATAGTTGATGCTGAATTTAACAATTCGTTGATGGATCCTCAGCGTGATTTCTCTGGCTTTACTCTTATTAACAAAGTCAGGGGCAATATCGCTGCCATCCATCTTAATGATGGGAACCCATGTACGGGGTCAACCTGCTATGGCCCGTCTGAAGGGATAATTAATCCGGGCTCAGTCAAGGTTCCAATGAGGGCAATGATCCCAGGAGTATATAATACGCAGGCAAATCTTCTTAACAGCGATGATTTTGTAAATCTCTCAGAAAATAACTTAACCTCCCCAGCGGTTGTCAGGGCTGTAACCCTTTATCTTACAGAAAGCGCGGTAGCAGCTGGAGAAACGAATGCACACAAACAGGCGGCGGCTGTGCAGTCCAATCTTATGCTTGAAAATATGCAGGCAATGATGCTTGCTGAGAGATTTAACGGAGCTAGAGAGATAATGGAAGCCTACTTCCACTGTATACAAAACAGGCTTGAAGAGGGTAAGGGGTATGCGAAAGCCCACTATGAATGTTCTAAAGATAGCCCAAGTATGAGTTCTGGTGCGGCTGGAGCAGTGGGCTCTGCTTCCGGATTCTCATTTCAGGATCATCCGAGTTATAGCTATGCGACCGGGTCTGGGTCAACAACCCTTGCAGATCCGACAACAATAAGGCTTACAGATATCTTTTTTAATGAGGAGTCAACATCGGCAGTTGGAGGGGAGCAGCTTGTAAGGGTTAGAGATTCCTTTCGAGAGCTATACGGCGATATAGAATTTGAGCTAAACCATAATGGCAAGGATATGTACCAGAGGATAAGGATAATCCCAGCATTAATGACTCCTGCTGAGTATTATGGAAGTGCTGTAGTTGATAAGTTTAACACCTTTAGGCAGATTCTTCATGAAGCATGCACTAAATACAATCAAATCCTGGATAATGCTACTCAAGTGGATGCATCTCAATATCAGGTAATACAAGATGTATCGGCTGCCTTAACCGGTGTAGTAGGCGGTTCGAATTTGCTGAAAAAGGTTTCTGTGCCCGGGTTTTCTGTTACAGC
>RFKT01000147.1 GCA_003694225.1 Candidatus Dadabacteria bacterium | reverse complement strand
GACCCGTGGAACTACGTGCTCATCTATAAGGTTGTGTAAGAGGGAAGTGTGCTAAAAATCTCTATGTATTTATCTATGATATTGCTCCAGTCATAGTTCTCTGTGATATCTTTTCTGGCATTTTCTCCAAGGGTTTTCCTTAATTCTTCATTAGTTATCAATCTATTAAGAGCCAGCGATAATTCATCTGGAGCCTTTGGCTTTACAACTAATGCAGTTTTTCCATCCTTTACTGGCAACCCGATGTCGGTTACAACACATGCACAGCCTGCAGCCTTTGCTTCAAGAAGAGAGATGGAGAGACCTTCAGATAGGCTTGGCAGGACATATATGTCGGTGGCTGCAAGAATCTCCGGGACGTCTGGCCTGAATCCTAGGAACCGTACCTTGCCTTTCAAACCTTTATTCTCTGCCATTCTTTTGAGATCGGCTTCATCTGGTCCTGAGCCGACAATGAGCGCAACAAAATCGTGCTTGATTTTTGAAAGCGCCTCTATCAAATAAGAGGTTCCTTTGACTTTCAGCAATCTTCCAATAAAGGTTATAACTACAACGTCAGGATCTAAACCGAGATTCCTTTTCGCCGCTCTTTTTTCAATGTTCTCAAACTTTTCTATTTCCACCCCAAAAGGTATAACGCTCCACCTTTCAGTGAGACCAACATATCTTTCAAGGTTTTTCTTTGGCTCAGGTGAAAGCGATATTATATGGTCTGGCTTCTGGAAGGTGAATATTTCAAGTCTTTTTAACACTTGTCTTAAAAGGCGAGGATACTGGGGCTGTTCTGAGGCGGTCCCGTGGACAACGGCAATCAAGGGTTTTTTCTTCACTTTGGACAGGAAAAATCCGAAGAGCGTGGCAAAAATGTCCTGAGAGAATATGAGATCAAAGTCCAATGACAGCGCTTTAATAAAACCCATGAGATTAAAGGTCAGATTTCTAAAATAAAATCCCCGGAGCCATCCTACCCGATAGATCTCAATCTTGTCTTTTTTTTCATGCCTTGCCGTGCCTTTGAATCGTCTTGTGATTATTAGAAATTCAAGAGAGCTTTTTTGTGTCAGCTTTTTGACCAAGGTGTCAACATAGACCTCTATACCTCCAGAGGGTTGCTGGTCCTCCCCTTGATTGGCGCCCATAGGATATTCCTTTGAGCCGAGGATCAGTATCCTCATAGATTCCTCCTGAACAACCTGCTTACCCAGGGATGTCTCCTCGCAGATGCATAGAGGTCTCTAAAGATCCTTGTGACCGGCGTGCCTTTGAAGACCCTGTAAAAGGGAGTTTCTGTTCCCCCCCATTTTTTCTTGAAGCTCGTAATCCCTGGTGGCCCTGCACCACCCAGATCGTATGTTTCATATCCTGTATTTGCGCCTGTTTCAATTATGTGCCATTGTATCAGGTCGTTTGGATTGAGCTTCAGATATTCTGAATAAGAGTCTCCCATGAAATAGAGTATGGACTTTTTGTGGAACAGAAAGATGGAGCCTGAAAGGGTTTTATCGTTCAATTTTGCCAAAAGAATCTTTAACATCCCTCGGCTGGAGAGGCCTCTTACAAGCTCCCTTAAAAAAGCCAGGTCCAATGGATTGAGAGAGTTCCTTTTACAGGTCTCCAGATGCATCTGATGGTATTCTTGAATATCCCTGTAGGCGCCTTCAACGATTTCGATGCCGGATTTTTTCGCCTTTCGAACACTGTTTCGAGCCTTTTTTGAAATGCTATTCCAGATGTCCTCTGAGGGTCTGTTAAGATCCAAGATGAAGTTTGGGACCGGCTCTATCTCATAGGACAGCCTCTTGAAGATCTCAGTTGGATAATGGGGAGGTAGTTTTAAAAAATAGGAGGTGAAGAGGCCTCTATCCAGATGAAACTCCTTCATGATGGATTCTTGCATTTCCCTGTTTTCAAGCCAGAGAGGGCCTCCATACATTGCACCTGTTTCTGGGATGGGGCTTCCATATATGTTAAAGATATAACTTTTACCCTTGAAGAAGGGAAATATACAGACAGGTTCTCCATCTTCACGTCCAATAATAAGTGTTTCTTCCAGGTTAAAGGTCTTTGTCACCACCTCGATCCATTCCAAGGTGTGAAAGACGGTGGAGAGCCTAGAGTTTTCAAGGACGTGGTTCCACGATTTTCTGTCCACCTCTTTTATTGTTGTTGATTCGTATTCAGTCACTCAATCACCTTGTAATTGCGGATGTTATAGTCTGGAATTTTAGATGGTAGCTGTCCAATAAAAAGTTGAGGTAGCCTTCATATAGGTCTTTGCCAAACTGGATGAGCTCATAGGGATGCCAGTAGATTACAAAGTCATTGAGACCTTCCAATTGCAAAACGGTTCTATTCTCCAGCCAATTTTTATCCCTGTATCTCCCTCCAATGTATATGTGTATGGGCATCTCTAAAAGTCTTCCAATCCTAAAGGGCTGTGTCCTGAGCGGCAGGGTTTTATAAACAGCCCCCTTCTTTAATCTAGACACATGTTCTTTTAAAAAGGATGGCGCCATCATTAAAAACCTTCTTGCAACCTCCCTTGGAGACCAGTCGAATTGAGAGGGTATGGAAGAATCGATCTTAAACCCTCTTTCTTCAAGCACCTTAAAAAGCAATGGACTGGTAAGAAGATTCCCAGATCTGAAGGCAGATACTTTTTTATCGCCAAAACATTCAGATAACCAGCTGTCAAGCCTTTTTTGAGGTCCAGTGATCATCCTCTCCATCTTAGACCTATCTGCCGGTATCGAATACCTGCTGGTGTGCGGGGGGCGGTTCAGGTGAACGTGGAGGGCGATCTCTCCCTCAGCCATCTGCTCTAACAGTGTAGGATATTTGGAGGTGAAACCCACCTCAGCCTCATTAACAAACCATGTTACATCCTTGGTCAGGTTAAAGGAGTCAAAAAGCTCTAAGCAACCATTGATAGCCTCTTCTATGCCGATCTTCTGGTTTTCAGGCAGCTCTCCAGGGTCACAATCAAGGGTTATGTAGACCTTCTTCATTTCCAAGCCTCAGATGAGAGATTTCAGTTAACTTAGCAGGAGAGGACAAGATTCATCTAATGAGTCGTTAACTATAAATCTTGTTGTGCCTTTGTGGACACTAGCATGATAAAATATACTGTGAAGCCCACAATCACAATAAAAGACTTCTATCATGTCTTTAACTCCTTTTTTGAAGGAGAAGGTGATCTAGGGGCTGATGTTCTCTCAAAATATTTTCCTGGTTCTACGTTCATGTATCTTAATTATGCGAGATCTGCTATGATACACGTGATAAAAAGCATCGGACTAGAAGGTAAAGAGATCCTGGTCCCGGCATTTATATGTAAAGAATTGGCCGATGTGTTCATCGAAACCCAGACCAAACCGGTCTTTGTAGATGCCGATTTAGAAACATTTAACATGGATCTTGGGCTCATCCCAGAGCTGATAACAAAGGACACCGCGGCCATCATAGCAGCCCATACCTTTGGAAATCCGGTGGACATCAAAGAGCTGCTGAAGATAAAAGACGAATACGGGTTAGCCGTGATAGAGGATTGTGCACATGCCTTGGGCGGGAAATATGGGGACAGGTATCTGGGCAGTTTCGGAGATGTTTCGGTTTTCAGCGTCTATAAGTTCTTTCCCACAGTTAAGGGCGGGTTTCTTGTTATAAACAATCCTGAGATAGATATCGATCCAGTTCAAAGGGGAGAAAAACTAACACCATCAGACGTTGCTCGATTCATATACTCCTTTGACTTGATTCATAAACTATTGCCAGGGATCAAAGAAAAGGGTCATGAATTGCTCTACACGGAGATCCCAGTTGCTAGGCCAAATAAATTTATTAAAATGCTTATCAGCTGCCATTTGAAGGATATTGATTCAGAAAGGGAAAAAAGACATAGCCTCTCTCTGTTGTATGAAGCTCATCTGAAAGATTCAAACATCAGGTTCCAAAAGCTAGCTGGTAACAGTCGAGTGAGCCGATTAAATTTTCCAGTGCTTTTGCCTCCGGAGCTCAGGGATCACGTATTTAATGGAATGATAGGGAAAGGTGTTCTCTGTGACAGACTGTGGCACGATGCAATAGTTTTTTCTGAAAAAATAAAGAGGGCTTATAGACTGGACATTAATAAATATCCAAACGCTGTTTTTCTTTCAAAATCCATGTTAAATCTGCCCCTTCAGCCAAACTATACAGAGGGGGATATCGAATATGTCGCTTCGAACCTAAAAGATCTATGCACCCCTGATTCTTCTTAGTCCGCTAAGCTTATCGTAAAGTTTTGTTATATTCCTGATCTTTAACCTTGTTATGCCATAGCCCGCATAAGCTGCTAAATATGTGCGGTCGGTTTCAATGCTCTTCACAAACCATCTTCCGGCATTTAAGAAATCATTCCTTTTCAGATATGCCCACCCAGCCAAAAAAGAGATGTTTGCCCTCCTTTTTCTTATATCCCCTTCATACCTCTCCAGTTCTTCTTCTGTCAACGTCCCGATATGGTGCTCAAAAACATTGAAGACATTTCTTGTGTGTCTTTCAATATCGCCGGTAACACCCTCCCCAAATACCCTGTACTCGCCGAGCACTTCATGAAGGTAATAAAACCTACTGAATTTGGAAAGACGCAACCACAATTCATAGTCCTCAACACCGTTGAATCCGAGGTCTTCAGAGAACAAACCGGCTCTTATGACCTTGTCCTTCCTAACAACCGTTGCGGAAGTGGAGATACAGTTTCCTTTAAAGAGGAGGTCATAGTATGTGGTGTAAGGGCCATATACATTTCTTCGAACTACCTTCCCGTTGTGGACAAGGTTCTCGTCATGACAAACAAGGTCAATCTCTGGGTTTTCCTTTAAAACAGAATAGACACGTTCAAGCTTGTCTTCATACCAGACATCGTCAGCATCTAGGAAGGCAGCAAACTCACCGTTCGCTCTTTTCATACCGGCGTTTCTAGCGGCACCTATTCCAAGATTTTTCTGCTCGATGAATGAGAACTTCATTTCAGGAGCGCTCTTCATAAACTGCTTTATTACCGCGCCGGTATTGTCTGTAGAGCCGTCATTGATAACAATCACCTCATAGTTTTTGAAGGTCTGAGCAAGAACTGCATTTAGTGCATCTTCAATGACTTCCTCTGCATTATATGCAGGTATTACTACTGAGAAAAAGGTCTTTGCCATATCCCTCTACTTTGATTACATAGAACCAAAAGTTTTAATAAACCTTTCTATCCATCGGATATTGTGATCGAGCTACAAGGAGGTCTTAAACAAATGACATACAAAATCCTAGTGACTGGGGGGGCAGGTTTTATAGGCAGCCACTTGGTGGATAGGTTAATTGAAGATGGGCACGAGGTTAGGATACTTGACAATCTAGATCGACAAGTCCACCAAGGTAAGAAACCAGAGTACATAAATCCACAAGCAGAATTTATAATGGGGGACATCCGAGATTTGAGCACTGTTAAGGAAGCTCTCAAAGACGTTGAAATCCTCTTTCATCAAGCTGCTGCTGTGGGTGTGGGCCAGTCAATGTATAAAATCAAACATTATGTCGATGTCAATACCTATGGGACAGCCAAACTTTTGAATCATCTAGTAAATGAAGAACATGATGTTAAAAAACTCGTAGTTGCTTCTTCAATGAGTATCTATGGGGAAGGAAGTTACTATTGTGACGGTTGTGGCAATATTCATCCAAAGTTGAGGACGGAGGATCAATTGAAAGCTCATGAATGGGAAATGA
The DNA here is from genome assembly GCA_003694225.1 of Candidatus Dadabacteria bacterium. Lineage (GTDB taxonomy): Bacteria > Bdellovibrionota_C > UBA2361 > UBA2361 > J135 > J135. The sequence continues at coordinate 1,205 of RFKT01000147.1, read as the reverse complement.
AATGTCCTAATTGCAAGAGCAACTCCAAACCAATCCCCACTTCAGAGGACAAACCCTTACATCCAACATCCACCTATGCAATAACAAAGAGGGATCAGGAGGAGATGTGTCTGGTTACAGGCAGAGCTTACGGGATACCAACAATAGCCCTTCGCTATTTCAATGTATACGGTCCAAGACAATCACTGAGCAACCCTTACACCGGAGTGGCCGCTATTTTCCTATCAAGGATAAAAAATGGGAATCCACCCCTGATATTTGAAGACGGCCTTCAGAGCAGAGATTTTATTAATGTCAAGGATATAGTTGAGGCGAACATCCTAGCTATGAGAAACTCGAATATGGATTATCAGGAATTTAACATTGGAACAGGGACCCCCACCACAGTTCTTGATATAGCGCATACACTAATAGCTCTAAGAGGGGCGGATGTAAAGCCTGAGATCATCGGCAGATATCGAAAGGGAGACATCAGGCACTGTTATGCAGACATTGATAAGGTCAAAAGATATGGATTTACTCCCAAAGTCACTCTTAAAGAGGGGATGAGTGAGTTGGTTGAATGGAGTTCACAAGTCAGGGCATCTGATGCAGTGGAAAAAGCAGAACAAGAGCTTGTTGAAAAAGGGTTAATCCTGTAGCGGAATCCTAGATAGACTGAGAGAGGTTTTTAATGGAGGATAATAAAGGAGTCACTGTAATAATCCCGGCCTATAACTGTGAGAAAACAATAGGGCAGGTCCTTGATGCGATAACCGGGCAGAGATACCCAAACTATGAGGTAATAGTAATTGACGATGGATCAACTGATGGGACTGAGGGAATCGTTAAAAAATACCCGGATGTTAAATACATTAGAAACGATAAGAATCTCGGTCTTGCAAACACATTAAATAAAGGAATAAAACTTTCAGAAAATGAGCTCATAATCACACTACATGCTGACTGTGTTCCCCAGACTAAGGATTGGATAGCCCATATGGTAGAGATGGTTACAGCTGACGAGATGATAGGCGCAGTGAGTTCAAAGTATACCCTCCCAAAAGAAATTTGGGAAAAATTAGACTTTATTCCAAAGGTATTATTTTCTTCATGGATAGACCAGCCATTAGGTTTTTTAAATAATAAATGTGATATCTATAAAAAATCAGCGTTATCTCAAGTGGGATTCTTTGGTTCAAGATATTTTAGAGTTGGTGGGGAGG
>RFKT01000146.1 GCA_003694225.1 Candidatus Dadabacteria bacterium | reverse complement strand
ATTTAAACCAGCCCTGAGCGATGGTGAATTGATAGAGGAAGTAAAAAGGCTTAAGGCTATATTAGAAGAGAAGGGCGCTTATGATCTTCAGATAGAAAATTGGGGAAGGCGAGAGTTTGCTTATGAGATCAAAAAAGAGAAGATGGGGTTTTTTATCAATTTTACCTTTCAAACAGAAGATACGGGCTTAGTGGATGAAGTAAGAAGGCTTTTGGCGATTTCTGATACAGTCTTAAGGAGCCAAAGTCATAGGATTGATGTAAAAACAAGGCGGGTTAGACGATTTTTGAAGAAGATAGCTGACTTGGAAATTGGCTCCGACACGGGTGCTACAGATGGTGAAAGTGAGCTCGGTGATTTAGAGGAAAATCTAGCATAAAGGGGAACGCTATGGAGGTCATATTAAAAGAGGATTATCCTGCATTGGGATTTGTTGGCGACAAGGTATCGGTAAAAAGGGGCTTTGCCAGAAACTATCTTATTCCAAAAGGAATAGCGGTTGAGGCATCTGGCAGAAGTGAGCGAATGATAAAACACCTATTTGCTGCGATTAATAAGAAACGGATGAGGCTTAGATCCGAAGCTCAGCAGACGGCAGATTCTATAGCCAAACTGTCGTTGGAGTTCTCTCTAAAAGTTGGGGAGAAGGGAAAGGTATTTGGAGCTATAACATCGAGAGATTTGGAAGCAGGGCTTAAGGCAAGAGGATATGAAATCGACAGGCGGCGAATTAGATTGCCGGATATAATAAAACAACCGGGCTCTTATAAGGCTTCAGTAAAGCTGCATCCGGAGGTTGAAGTAGAAATTCCTGTAGAAGTAAAGGCTGAATATGTCGTCGAAAAATCAAAAGAAGGTGCAGAGGATGCAGCTGAGGGGAAAAGAAAGAGCAGGAAAAAAGCGCCTAAAGATAACGATTCAGAAAAAGGAGATGAAGCCCCACAAGAGCCTCTCCCTGAAGACTCATAGTGGATATTCAGTTCTTCTTATAGTCCTTTTTCTATTATTTTTTGGGGCAACTGTTGCGTTAATTGTAAAAATTGGTGGAGAGCACATTTCGATAGGAGAGGATGCCTCTCTGCCCATAGGGGCTGACTATTTTCGACAGGCTGTTGATATTAGGGGTCGAGGGGCTTATCTCAAAGTTGCACATTCACAAGATATCCAACCTAAGGCTGGGAAGGCTTTTTTAATCGTTGCATGGTTTAAAATGGATTCTCTTCCAAAAGAGGGAGAGAGGGTTTTTTTGCTCTCTAAATACGATGGATCAAGCCCTTCGAAGAGTGGTTATGCTCTTGCCTTAAAGGGAAAATATCAGGGGGTTAATCCTGAGGTTTACTGGAGGGATGAAAAAAGCCTTGGCGGATGGTATGTGTTTTCTGAGGTGTCTATTGTGCCTAATGTCTGGTTTTTAACTGCCATTGCATTTTATGAGGAAAGGTATCTAGCTGTTTATATAAGCACGATTAATGCCTCTGGAGAAATTCACCTTGATCTTGCTGGAGGATATGAACTTTCTCAACCTGTTTACCCTTCCAGTTCTGCCCAGCTTAAATTTGGTTCAGTAAAGACAGGCCATTTTAAGGGCAACATCGGACCTGTAGGGGTGTTTTATCCGCATAGTCTGGGAAATGCTACCAAGACAAAGCTTGAGTCATTTTTGAAAGATCCTTTTAATATTCCTTCTTGGATTAAGGGCGATGAAGTGATTTTGTGGGTTCCCGATGGAAGTTCAGACAAGGGACCTTTTGAGTTTCCGATAAAAATCATGGAGCCAAAGCGCATTAAAAACTTAGTTAAAGGATAAACTATGCTTTTAGTGGCATACGGTTTGTCAGTGCCTCTATTGCCTATGGCAGGCAGAGGAACTCTTCTTGCATGTTCAATATTATATCTTCTTATAAGTGATCGCCGCTCTTTAAAAGAGATAACATTGCACCCTTTTTTCTTATGCGTATGTGCTGCATGGTGTGCAGGCCATATACTCTTTGGTTTTGGGGTCGGAGGAGGAGCAAATGATATTTTCTCAACGGTTCATCCAAAGTGGGTTTTAGGACTAAGTTTCCTCTTAAGGATCACCGTTTTTTTAGCTCTTATAAGGCATTTTCAAAACAGCCCTAAACAGCAAGGCAAATTTTGGATAGGACTTTCTAGCGGTCTTGCAATATCTTTTACGTTGGGGCTTTTGCAGATATTAGGGACCCTTCCGTTTCATCTTCCATCTGAATCTTCCTATTGGGAAAGCCAATTGAGGTATGGAGGCACATTTTCTGATCCCAACAGCCAAGGGATTTTTATGGTATTTTTAATTCCGCTTCTATTCGATCTATTGAGGAGAGCGAGGGGTGTTGAAAACCTCTCTGAGGCTGTTGGTGTTAGCGCTTGTCACCGCGTTTATCTTGCTGTGCTTGTGGTTTCGGCGTTTATCTTGGGGCTTTATACAGGATCAAGAAGCTTCTTTTTAGGACTTGCTGTTTTTGCTTTATTGGGACTTTGGCGTAAGAGGCGGATTTTATTCTTGATTTTTATGCTCTCTCTTATATGGGCGGTTTTTTTGGTTAACAGGTGGTATTTGATTGATTCAGAAGGATTTGAAGCTGTTCTGGCTAAGCTCCCTTCGGGAATAGGTAGGCTTATCTTTTCTTTGGTTTGGTGGAATCTGAACGATGCGCTATTTAGCAGACTGGTGTTTTGGAAGATGGCGTGGCAGATGTGGCTTGATAGCCCGTTTTTGGGTAAGGGATTAGGCTCCTTTATTTATGAGCTTCCTTT
>RFKT01000145.1 GCA_003694225.1 Candidatus Dadabacteria bacterium | reverse complement strand
TCTGTAACCTTTATGGTTGATCCTTCAATCCCAGCGTGTGTGGCTTCGACCAAAGCACCCATTGCGTACAAAAGAGCACCAAAACTTAAGAATCAGCCTGTCCGAGAAAAATGTTTAAGAGAGCAGGGCTTAAAGAGAGAGCCATCCTCTCTCAAACAGCAAAGCTTTATCATAAGTACTCGATTAAACACAAGATATTCCTTCTCTAACTTCGTTGTAGGAAATAGCAATCAGTTTTGCCATGCAGCGGCAAGACAGGTCGCAGAGGATCCTGGTAAAAGCTATAACCCTCTCTTCATTTATGGAGGCGTTGGATTAGGAAAAACTCACCTCCTTCATGCTATAGGGAACGCGATCTTGGAAAATGACCCAAGCTCTAGAATTATCTATATGTCTTCAGAGACATTCACAAATGAGCTTATCTCTGCGCTACGCAGAGGCAAAATGGATGAATTCAAGGAGGCTCTGAGGAATATATCAGCCCTTCTCATCGACGATATACAGTTTATATCTGGCAAAGAGAGGACGCAGGAGGAATTCTTCCATACCTTCAACGAACTTTATAACTCGAAGAGACAAATAGTTGTCACCAGCGACACCATACCCCACGAGATAAAGGGTCTTGAGGATAGGCTTAAGACACGATTTTCATGGGGCCTTATAGCGGACCTTCAAGCTCCTGATTTTGAAACTAGAGTTGCCATACTAAATAGAAAGGCTGCTTTGGATTCAATACAGCTCCCCATGGATGTAGCACAGTACATAGCCGAAAATTTCCCATCAAACGTAAGGGAGCTTGAAGGAGCGCTAACAAGATTGAATGCTGCTGCAAGCCTTCAGCATGTCGCCATTACAATCAAATTAGCTGAGAGTGTCCTAAGGCCTATGATAAGGCCGAAACAAGTTGATGTGACAGTCGACCTAATCAAAACTGTTGTAGCGAGGCATTTTGGGCTTAAGATAAGCGACCTGAGCTCAAAGAAGAGATCAAGGAGTTACTCGTTTCCAAGGCACATAGCTATGTATCTCTGTAGGAAGTATACTACCTGTTCTTACCCCGAGATAGGGCAGGAGTTTGGGGGTAGAGATCACTCGAGCGTTATACACGCTGCTAATGTGGTGACTAAAAAGCTTAAATTTGACAAGGGAATTCAGGAGACAATAAAACAGCTAGAAGAAGTCCTGTTGTCATTATAGGAGCACCAATGGCAAATTTGTTTGTATGAAGCTTTGGTTGCAGGTAAAGGTGGTGCCTTGTTGTGGAAAGTTTTTCCATTCTCTTGTTTTTACCGGTTTTTTTCCGGTAAAAACTGTTTGTAATCTGTTATTTCTCTGTTGTATATTTCGGAGATGCAGTAAGCGTAATAGTTACCATTGTTGGCAAAGGGAATTGTTCTACCCGGATAGTAAGATGCAACAAATAGGAAAATTTGCAGGAGAAAGAAAAAGTTAGGGGATTTTTCTACAAGTTTGACTTATACTATTACTACTACTACTTTTATATTTAACCTTAGAGGTAGGAGTTAATAAACTAAGAAGGCTGTACGATCATGGAACTTACAATACAAAAAAGCGAGCTGAGCAAGATAATGTCCGTGGTGTCGACTGTTGTCCAGAAGAAAACTACTATGCCAATCTTAGTGAATGTCCTTCTCTCTGCTCAGGATGGCGAGCTTTCAATATCAGCTACAGATTTAGAAATAGCGGCACAAGCAAGAGCCTCAGCGGATATCTCTAAAGCTGGTTCAACAACTGTAAATGCTAGAGTTTTTGGAGATATCATTAGGGAGCTTCCCGACAGTGATGTAAGGCTTTCCGTTGGTGAAGAGGATATGCTCTCTGTTGAGTGCGGCAACTCACATACGAAGATAATTTGTATAAATGCAGATGAGTACCCTGGATTGCCGGGACACCATATAAGGGGTAATTCCACCATATCGGCCAGACAGCTTTCTGAAATGATTAATAAGACAGTGTATTCTGTATCTCTGGATGAAACCCGCTTTAACCTTAATGGTGTTTGCTTTGAGGCAGTTGGCTCAGATAGAAGGCGTCTTAGAATGGTGGCCACAGACGGCCATAGGCTTGCCCTGATTGAAAGAGACGGACCGGCAATAGAGATAGAAGAAGAATCTGTGTTGATTCCTAGAAAGGGTCTTTTAGAGGTTAAAAAGCTTCTTGATGAAGAGGTTGGAGATAGGGAAGTAGCAATAGCGGTGTCTGAAGGTTTTTTTGTCGTAGAGAGCGATCTAGCGAAGATCTCTGTAAGGTTAATAGATGGTGAGTTTCCTGATTATAATCAGGTCATTCCAAGGGAGAAAGGAACAAGGGCTGAGGTTAACTCTTCAGAGCTTTTGGCTGCGTTAAGGAGGGTTTCACTTCTAGTCACTGACAAGGCGAAAGGAGCGAGATTTGATTTCTCAAGCGACACTTTAGCTATTAGCAGTTCATCTCCCGAACTAGGGGAGGCAAGGGAGGAGGTCCCTGTTAAGTATGAGGGAGAACCGTTAAGTATAGGTTTTAATGCAAGATATATAATGGATGTTATAGTTGCGTTGGAAGAACCGACTAATCTTGTAATGGAGCTTAACGGGGAACTCGGTCCGGGGAAATTATATGCGGAGCAAGACAGGGATTGTATAGCGATTGTAATGCCTATGAGGCTTAGTGTTGACTAGAAAGTCTAAGCGCTGATGAGTGTTTTTAAAGCTCCTAAAACTCTATAACTTCCGCAATATAAAGACAGATAGCATAGCTTTTGAAGAGAGAGTAAACTTTATAACCGGACAGAATGGAGCCGGAAAAACAAACTTAATAGAGGCAATCTCTATCCTATCTACCTGTAAACAGTTGAGAGGAAAGTCAGCAGCTGAACTTGTTTCGTGGGGAAAGGATGAGTTTTCAGTTTTTGGCTTAATCGCAAGTCTCTCTGGAGACAAAGAGATAGGGGTGTCTTACGG
>RFKT01000020.1 GCA_003694225.1 Candidatus Dadabacteria bacterium | reverse complement strand
TCTTAAGGCGAACTATTTTCCTTAACCTAGTTCTGCCTGTCACAACAGCTCTAACCTCAAAATCCCCCTCCTCGTCAATTATAGAAGTACTCACGGAATACTGAGCAGCCTTAGGGTTAACATGGGGAACCTCATATTCATAAACCTTACCCGTTTCCCTCTCAGTAACCTCAAACAATAGCTCCCTTTTTCTAAGCGACGCAGCCTCAGGGTCCAGAGAGACAATAAAAGCCGGACCTCGTTTGTGGTGAGGTTTTCCCTCGCTGTGGCGGCTTTCAGCGAGATTCTTCTTTATGGAGAGATGCACAACAGGGGGCAATACTTCAAAGTTTTTCTCAACCTTTTTGGTGAATGTGGGGGATTTTGCCATAAGAAGAAGCTTGTAAGATCCGGGGGATTTAATTACCACCTCTGACGAGAAAATACCGTCATTTTCTACATTATCCCCATCTTTTCCGTAGTCATTTAGTTCACCCTCTTGGACTGGGGTAGAAACTTTGTCTGTAGGGATAATCTGATAGACATACTTAACAATCTCTGTAAACTCAGGCAGAGCTACTGGCTTTCTCCCTTCAAAAAAGCTTGCTTTAAGGAGCACAGGCACATTTGCAGTAATCCTTCCGCTCTCCCATTCAGCAATCACCTTTAAATGAGTTAATACAGTCGCAAAACTCTCTGGAGATGGGAGTCCCGATACCGTCCAGTCCCCTTCTTCAGGATCTGTCACTGTAATGATCTCAAATTTAGGAACTCGATACCACCTTACATCATCCCGTATGTCATACTTTGAGATGACCTCCCCTCCAGGGGTTATAAGCACCAAATCCCCATCCTCTTCTCTAGCAAGCACAAAAACAGCTTCTGAAACCCCGTCATCAACATAAAACTTTTTTTCTATATTGTCTTTCCGATGAAGCAATGATGCCCTTAGGGAAGAGAAAACCTCTCTAATTGAGTTCATAAGTTCATCTGAAGTGGGGGAATAAATCCCTTCTCCCCCTGTTGCCTCTGCTATTTCGCGCAGTAAATCCTTGTCCGCAAGGTCGCTGAAGGCAACTGTATAAACTAGGATATTTGCCTGTTGATAAAGGGGCACTTCCTGAGCGTACAGCTCCGAGATTCTCTTCTCCGGAGAAGCTGTCGCAGGATGGGGATCCATTTTGCCATCAGAAATAAGCACTACCATCTTTTGGCTGTCTTCCCTTCCTTCTTTCTCTAACAACTCCCTAGCTAACTCCATTGCGGAAAGGAAATCTGTATACTCCCCGTCGTCGCCTACTCGATATATGGCGCCGCTAATTTCACGCTGTGATTTCTGGGAAATCTCTGTTAGCGGAACAATAATTCTTGCCGCCTCTGCAAATTCCACTACAGCTACACGATCCCCCTCTCTCAAGCGGGATACAAAAGACTCAGCTGCCTTATACCGGACACCTTCTGGATCTGTGATTCTTAGGCTGCCAGATGCATCCATTATTATTACTGCATCAATACTAGAGGAAAACCGCTTTGAAGGTTCAGCTTCACCTGAAGTACAGATGCAAAACGCTGTTAACGCAGCGAAGAAGAAATGGATGCATATGCGCAAAAATCCGCTCAAATTCAAATCCATAAGACAGTAGCCACGACCCTCCAATCCCCCTTTTTATGGAAATGTCATTATTCCTTGCAGAAAGGAGGCAACAGTACTTTAAAATATTACAGAAAAATGGGATATGGGAAAGTGAAGTGTTAAGGAATATGAAACTATTGCCTAATCTCCTGTCGGTGAGCCTTGTTTTTGCCGGGCTTATGGCAATCTTCACAAATAGAACATGCTTTGCCCAAGAGCCTCCTTTTGAACTTCCCCCACCAGACAAAATGGCGAGGTTAAAAACGGCAATTATCTATACAGAATACGGAAATATCCACATTGAGCTGTACCCCGAGGATGCCCCGTGGCATGTGGCAAACCTCAAATATAGGGCTGATAAGGGATATTATAAAAATACCGTCTTCACTTATTTACAGCCTGGCTTGCTGATTCAAGGCGGACGCCCCACGGATGCGAGGAAAAAAAATCCCTACTTTCTGCCGCCAGAATTTACCGGATACAAGCATGAACCTGGAGCTGTGGGCATGGCAAGAGCTCCAGACAGTGTGAATCCAGAGCGGAAATCTCATGCACGCCAGTTCTATATAATGCTAGGGTATGGTCCCCATATGAACGGGAGATATACAATCTTTGGAAGGGTGACAGAGGGGATGGACGTAGTTCGTATGCTAAGGCCAGGCGACAGGATAGTAGATATCAAGGTTTTTGTGAGAAAATAACTCTCTCAAGGCATACTTATTGCTCCATATCTGGGATATTAGCCTATTATAGAGGCGAAAGTTGAACTTACATAAAGCTTAGCCAAACCCCTATGAGCTATTTTGCATAGTATGGGAGAAAACAGATACATAAAGGGAAAGGTGGAACGCAAAAAAACGGCCGTTAGCTCAAAGCAAGGACAGAGCAATTTAAGAAATTTTAACAGAGAGATCTCTGAAGAAGAGTTTTGGAATACTCTTCTTCAAACTGATCCAAACCCAATGGCTCTTTTACGCCAGAGGCATGAAATAAGAAGGTATATGCTGAAGATTCAAGAAATATTAGATGAACAGATAGAATATTGCAAAAATGCCAGAAAAAAAGGGAGAATACAGAATAAGGTGTGACCCTCTTAAAGTTCTGACTCCTGTAGGTACTTCATGGCGCTGTCCGACTCTTCCTCCGGTTTATTGGGTTTGGTTCCCCGTATGAAATATTCCAAAAAGGCATTTTCGCACTCTTCACAGCTCTCTATTCCCGTTGTTTTATCAATCCAAAAGGGATCAACTCCATCAGGAACAACGAAATCAGGCGCGTCGATCTCCTCAATCGGCTCCATTTCGATATCCAGAAATTCGGCCTCTCTGCGGTTTTCCTCCTCAAGTTTTTCATAAAGCTCTCTATCCCTCTCCTGAAGAAAGTCCTTCATAAAATAGAGCCAAATCGGAGCAGCTACCCTTCCTCCCGTTTCCTTTTCGCCTAGCGTCTTCTTTACATCAAATCCCACCCATACCCCGCACACCCACTCAGGGGTATAACCGATAAACCATGCATCCATCTGGTCGTTTGAAGTGCCTGTTTTGCCAGCAACTGGCCTTCCTATAGGTCTAACCCTAACACCAGTGCCATGCTGCACAACCCCTTTCATCATATTTGCCATAACGAAGGCAGAGTTTTCGTTAATAACCCGCTTAGCCTTTGATATAATCTCATTTTCCGCATCAAAGACTACATTTCCATTTCTATCAACAACCTTATCTATAAATACCGACCTAAAAAGCATACCTCTTGCGGCAAAGACCCCGTAAGCCCTGGCCATTTCAAGGAGAGAAACTTCACTACTCCCAAGAGAGAGAGAGAGGTTGCTGCCAAGATCTGAGGTAATTCCCATCTTCCGTGCATAGCTAATTACTGCATCCGCCCCAATCCGAGAGATAAGATCCACTGATGCAAGATTTCTCGATTTCTCCAGCGCTGTCCTCAGTGTGATCGGACCTAAGAACTTATCGTCGAAGTTGCTTGGAGTCCACAACTCATCTCCTACCCGAAAGGTGCGCGGTTCATCATATACGATTGTCGCAGGGGTGTACCCGAAGCCGTCTATAGCGGTAAGGTATACTATAGGCTTAAAAGCGGAGCCCGGCTGTCTTTTAGATTGCGTAACTCTGTTAAATTGACTCTTTGAGTAATCATAACCTCCAACCATAGCTACTACTTTGCCATTATTTGGGTTTAACACAACAATAGCTCCTTCCACTTCCGGAGTCTGGTCTATTTCAAGTACAAATTTGCCACTTTTAGCTTTCCTAAATGAAATCTCGATTACACTACCAACTTGTAGTTCCCTAATTGGATTTACTTCTATTTTAGATCCATCTTCTAACATCCTCCTATACAGCCATTTCTTATTCAGCTTGATCCACCCACTTGCAAATCCAGCATTTACCTTTACGGAGTTATTATTGTGACTAATTCCAACGACAACAGCCTTTGAGCGGCCATTGTCTTCTCCCTTATATCTTTCCGCTAATTCCACCACATAGCTCTCTATTTCCTTTTTAGAAATATTCATAAGAGGACCTCTCCACCCCTGTCTCTTGTCAAGTTCTTCAAGCCCTTTTTTCAATGCCCTTTTGGCCATCTGCTGCGCTTTAAGGTCAAGAGTTGTATAAACTGTATACCCTCCTGTTTGAACTAAGCGGAAATCTCCAAACTGCTCTGCAAGAATCCTTCTTATCTCATCTACAAAATAAGGCGCAGCCAAAATCTTCTTATTCTCAGGTGGATACACCTTAATTTTCTCTTTCTCGGCAGTCTTCACCTCAGAAGCGTCCGCAAAACCGGATTTGATCAATTGCCTAAGCACGTATTTCTGCCTAGACTTTGCCCTCTCAAAATGGCGGACGGGAGAATACCTGGAGGGAGCTTTTACTAGTCCCGCCAAGATAGCAGCCTCTCCCAATGTTAGATCCTTTACATCCTTATGGAAAAAAACCTTAGCAGCCGCTTTAATTCCGTATGCGCCTTCTCCGAAATACATATGGTTTAGGTAGATCTCCAATATGTCATCCTTGGAAAGTTTTTTCTCAAGCCGATAAGCAAGGATAGCTTCCTTTATTTTCCGCCTATAATCTTTTTCAGGGGACAGAAGCAATTTCTTGACAACTTGCTGGGTTATGGTGGATCCGCCCTGCCTTTTCTGCCCCGACTCTATATTGACAATCATCGCCCTAATAATGCTAATAAGATCAATGCCGGGATGGGAATAAAAAGAAGCGTCCTCAGCAGCCAAAAAGCAGTTTCGCACCATCTGCGGCACCTGTTCTATAGGGATAGGATATCGCCGCTCACGGTAAAATTCCGCAATCAACGTTCCATTCCGATCATAGACAGTGGTGACAGCTGGAGGTTCATAATCTTCTATCCTATCAAGCTTGGGCAGATCTCGAGTTATATAAAAGTATCCCCATATAACAAACACGCAGGCCGCTACCCCGCTCAACATACCAAGTGAGAGAAGAATGGATAGCAATATTTTAAAAAATTTCATTGCGGCTTAATTGACGTTAAAAAGGGAGGAATGTGCTCTCCCGAGATGCAGAAAACTCCTGCCTTAAGTGCATATCTTATTGAGAGAACCAAAAAAGTGTCAATTGTTATCGCTTTCTTTCCCCTCAGAGGCGGATTTGTCTTTAGGTTTCTCTACCTTCATAAGAGTCTCTTTTCGTGGAATAATCCTCTTAAGTTGCGCAGGTGAAATAATAAAAGGCTCGTTGTTGTCCACATCCTTGCAAATATACTCCTCTTTCTTCCCTTTTTGCCTTTTGACAACAAGCAATTTTCTAACCCCTACGCTCTTTTCACCCGGCTTTTTTAATCGAAGCTCTGCTGTAAGATAGGGCTTATCAAAGCTTATTGTTTCTCCAAACTTCGGAAATGATACAGCTTCTAAATTAGCGAGATTTTTAAGAAGCTCCTTTACAAAGATCTCATCAGCTTCTTTATCAGCCACTTTATCTCCAACCTTCCACACATCCTTTTCATGTATCTTAACCCTCTGAAGTTTAACCGTGCGCCCATCTGATGCGCCTGAGTCCACGTTAAATACGGCAGAGTAGACCTCGTCTGTAGCGAAAGAAAATAGCTTCTTCTCTCTAAAATCATTAAAATCCTTAACCAAGAGATCATCCACGGCGGTTTTTAACTTAAATATAGATGAAATGCCGCTGATGCGGAGAAAGAACTCTCCTTTTTTCTTCTTGCCTCTGCGGCCTATGTCGATAGCATAAGGCCTTTTATTGAGCTTTTTCTTAAAAGCTAGCTCTATATGGAGATACGGCTTAGAGAAGCCATAAGCATCTTGATCTATTTTCTCTCCATTAGGGTCTATAAACTCAGAAACCTCCAAGTTTCTAATAGATCGGGAAAACTCAGATAGAGCTGATAGGCTTGCCGTAGCCTTATGAGGTTTAACGGCTACCCACGAAGATGCGCTCTTTCTCTTAAACAAGAAACCTCCCTTAGGCCCCTTTACAGAGATAGAAGATAAGTCTAAAAATGCAAAATCAACCGGTGTTTTATCGCGATACTCTTTAATCTCCTTAGACGCCGCATTGTAGAGGCCTTCCGGTATAAGAAAAACTTTCTCCTCACCATCTAACATAGCATACCTATGTCTTGTATATTCGTTTAGCTTTCCAAGCGAGATTTTCCTCCTTTTCCCAGAATAGCCAACCTCTACAGTTACAACTGGCTTATCCAGACCGTAGGTGGAAAGCTCCGGGTCTCGCCTCTCGCCAGATAGAGTATCAATAGCCTCAATTCTTATAAGGGAAGATACCAAATTGGAGACGGCTCCCTTATCAGTGCCTCCATATCCATTTGTCGCATACCTCCAATTTCCTTCCTTATCTTTTTTGAATTCCGCCATTCCGGACTCATTCTTCAGTTTTAAGGAAGAGATGTTTTCTTCTGTTATGTCAGGAAAAAGCCTTTTTGCTAGTTTCTCATTTTCTTCAGTAGGTATCTCTATCTTCCAGATATAAAGAAGTAAGCAGGCAAAGAGCAATCCAAAGATTAAGGTCTTTTTTAAGCTCATCTAGGCCTCTCCTTAGCTATCACACTACTCTACCCTTCTTCTCCACCAAACAGCCAGCCCGAACAGCAAAACCAACTCTGGGACAAAAAAGCCTGTTCCAAGAATAATATAAAAGGTCTCTCTCGGAAGCCGGGTAAGAGATGTCTTATACTTCGCGGGCCTAATGGAGATAGAAGACTCTTCTCCAATCAGCCAGTTTAGGGAATTAAGCAACAAATCCCTGTGTACCGAAAACTTAAACAGGCCGTTGCTAGCCCAATCCGAGTCTCCAAAGACTATGACCCGGATCTTTTTTCCAGGATTATTTTTATTTTCTGCCTTATCTCCACCCTTATCCTTATCGTTGCCTTTATTCACATCGCCTTCAAAGGCCATAGCAAGCGCCAGGGGGCCTGCATTGTCATCATCCCCCTTTGAAACCGTCGGGTTGGAAGTTGTAAACACCGTCTTCAAATCACTCTCTCCCCAACTCTGTGGACTACTCATAAAGAGCTTTGTGTATTTCCCCTTCAGTTTATTATCCTCATCTATATCAACGGATGAAGTGAGGTTAAATATAGGTTTGTCTCTAGGGGATAACTCTCTCGTTATCGGATGTGGCCTAAAAGATGCCGCCATAAACTGTACGTCCATTGACGGCCCAGCAAAGAGCCTCATAACTGTATCAAGCACGAGATCATCCCTTATAACAATTCCAAAGTGCCTTGCTATATCCTGCACATCGGTTGTATTCACAGGGTAGGTCGGGTCTCTCATCAAAAAGAGCCTCCCTCCCTTCTCCGCATACTCAATAATGGCTTGTTTCTCCTGCTCAAACATAGGGGTCTTGGGGCTTATAACAATGACTGCCGCCGCATCATTAGGAACTGATCCCTTTTGAGCGAGATTAAGCTCTTCTAATTTCATGTGCTCATCCTCAATGGCATCTGCCATAAGCTGGAAACCGGTTTGCTCCCTACTGTGAATATTTGGCTCGCCATGCCCAACCAGATAATAAATCTTCTTCGCGGCGCCTTTTGTAAGCTTTATTATCGCATTTGTTATGGCTTCCTCTGTGGTCTCATTTATCCTGCTCTCAGCAAGGGAGTTTTCGTCTTTTCCATAACCCAGATAAACCCGATTACCCCCTTTAATCCCGTATTTCTTCAGCAAATAAGGCTTTGCATTTGGATCTACTATCTCAACAGATACCTTATCAGAGTGGTAGTCATAGAGCTTTATCTTATCAAAATCCCTGTTTTCATTGCCCCTTGCATTAAATACAACTATTTTCAAAGGCTCTTTTAAGGAATCAAGAACTTTGAGTGTCTGTTTTGAAAGGCTATAGACTCCCTCCTCTGTAAGATCCCACCTTTTCTTAAATCTCTCCCGATATCCAATCCAGTTTATGCACGACAAGACTCCGACAAAAACCACCCCGTAAAGCGTAGCGTTAAAGCCAAACCTAGCAGTTCTGCCGGTAACAATCCTTCCGGCATCGCTAATATTTTTCCTGCCGCTTATAAAAAACCAAAGCAAAAGCAAAACAACCCCCAAAACAAGTTGTATAACCATAGTAGGATGATCGTGTCCGACAAAAAAGCCACCTATAATC
>RFKT01000003.1 GCA_003694225.1 Candidatus Dadabacteria bacterium | reverse complement strand
TTTACAACGGCGGGGAAGTTTGCACAAGCCTTAATTCCGTGTCCTCGATAATGATTTATGGAGACTATGGCCAATTGCCAGCCAACATTTTAGAGCATATCTGTAAAAAAGGCATTCCTATAATAATTCACAGGAGGAATGTAGCAAAACCCATATATATCTGCTCTCCTCTCCGCGCTGACATTCAAGATACAATATCAAAACAGATGATATTCAGAGCAAATGGTCATAAGGTCCGCCATATTGCAAGACAAATTATCAAGGCAAAGTTTAAAGCCATGAAATGGCTTATTCCAAATTATGAGCTCCCAACGAAAGAGATGACACTAAAAGAAATCAGGCAACTAGAAGCACTGCACGCTAAAAGATATTGGAGTGAATATTACAAAAAACTTGGATTTAAAAAGAGCAAAAGAAGAGAAAACGGCATGATTGCTTCGTCTCTAAATGCACTCTCAAAATTTCTCAGTGGAATAGTGTTGAGGTGGATAACATATCATCATCTATCCCCATTCCACGGCTTTCTGCATGTTACTACGGATTATCCTGCTCTTGTATATGATTTAATGGAACCTTATCGCGGACATTTCGAATTAATTGCCTTCAAGCAATTTAAAACCGTAAAAGATCCTGACCAAAACAAAGGAGTCGTTGGAATGGTTATAAATGCTGCAAAAGAAGGATTAAATGAAAATATTTATACAGGGTTAACAAGGCAGATAGTGACAAGGCATGAGCTCTACCACGGTATCGTCTTATCTCTAAAAAACTACCTGCTAGGAAACCAAAGATCTTTTATGATACCAACTGTTGACCAGCCAAATGGTGGGAGGCCTAAAAAGGTCTGTTTCAGGCTTTACGGTAGGCAGGCCGGGAAAACAGATTTCTGGCAAAAAGCACGAGAAGCAGCCGACGCGGAAAATAAGAGAAACTCTCTCAGCGAATAAAAGTCATTATACTTCCCAACAAGACCGCTGTATAAAACTTTTCTGATCACCAACCCTGCACCTACCGGAACCCAGTACCATCCCCATGCAGGCAAGATGCCTGCGTTCCACATAGGCAGCAGATCTCTTGCCCCAAGCAGCTCTACTTGAATCGTCTGCTGTTTGGCGCAACAAAGTCGTACGTAAGAGTAGAGATGTTAGCCGTATTTTGGGGGAGGAGCCGCTGACGTGTGACATTAAAGGTCAAACCGGATATCCGCCCCTTAATGGGGAAAAGCACCTCGAGCAGATACGGAGTCTGGCCCGATGAAACCGAAATAGAATAACAATTGTCCGATGATGTAGTAGTATCAGTCAACACTGTGTCGGAATTAGAGAGATAGACAGTAACAGTAGCGCCACCAAAGTATTTAGCCCACCTTGCCCATCTTCCCCGTCCCTTTATCTGATACAAACAACCAGATATGGTCTGAGCACTCGCTAAAGCCTCACAAAAGATAGAAACACAAAAAACCACCGCTATAGCCGCAAATAGCCTCCCTTTAATCTTCATATCTACCCTCCTACACAAACAGTTCACACCCAAAGTTTAGTCATCTCGGCAGAGCAAATTCTAATCCGCCAAATAACCTATGTAAACTGTTTTTTATGAAGAGCACCACTTTATGGGGCAGACACCAAAGGCTAGTAATCAATGAAATGGCATTTTTAAGGATGAATTTCGCGTCAGTCGTTCATTACCTTCTTAAAAGGTAAGATATTTGCCGTACATGGAGCAGCCGCAAGATCAGAAGCAACGCGATCTAAAACCCCATTTACAAACATAGGCGTGTCTTCGGCGGCATAACGCTTTGCTATCTCTATAGCCTCATTAATGCTTACACTGTGTGGAATATCGTCTCTATAGGCAATCTCAAAAACCCCTATCCTTAAAATATTGCGGTCAACCCGAGACATCCTGTCTATCGTCCAATGATGAGAAGCCGCCGTGATTAACTCATCTATCCTTTGAAGATTTTCAATCACCCCAAACGCTACACTCTTAGAAAACTCTAGATCCTCCTCAAGTTTAGTTGCATGAAAAGCTTCGTAATACCACTCGATGCAGCCTTTATGCATCTCACCAAGAGCATCGCACTGGTATAAGGCCTGCAACGCAAACTCCCTGCCTAATCTTCTCGTTACCATAACCGCCTCTGTAACACTGCAACAATTACCACAACTACTCCAAAACTCTATACAGCCATCTTCTTTACCTTTGAATCGGCTACACTATCAGAGTCTGAGGCGCAGCGAAGCTGAGCCATAAGATTCGCCATCTCTATCGCAGCCAAAGCGGCATCAGACCCCTTGTTGCCGGCTTTAGTTCCGCTCCGTTCAATCGCCTGCTCTATTGTATCAGCAGTTATAACACCAAAGATAACAGGCTTTCCCACCTCAAGCGAGACTTTAGCCACACCGGCGGAAACCTCCTTGCATACATAATCAAAATGGGGAGTAGCACCCCTGATGACAGCACCTAGCGCAATGACAGCATCGACTTTAGATGCAATAGCACGGCTTGCTAAAGGAATCTCAAAACTTCCAGGAACATAGACAATCTGAATGTTTTCTTCATTTCCCCCATGGCGCAAAATGGTATCAACAGCGCCGCTTAAAAGATGATCGGTGACAAAGCTATTAAAGCGGGAAACCACAAGGCCAAACTTAAGACCTTCAGCCGTAAGCTTCCCCTCTACTTTCTTAGACATAGCTCCCCAGCGTCTTCAAATAACAGATACCCCCTCTCTCCTCTAACAGTTATTCTACCAACCAGCTTCCTTGTAACCTAGAAGATAATTGGAACAAAAAGGGAGATTGATTTTACACTGTAATTCCAACCTAATCCACCCTTTGAAACCATTTTAGGAGATACAATCTGTCTGGAAAAGGCAATTTATTCGGAAAAGCAAGGCTTAAGGATTAAAACAAAAATTGATCTATAGAAAATGCCCTAATTTCAGCTTCTTAGTTCGAAGATACTCCCTGCAATGGGTATCGTCCGGGATAATCAGCGGATGTCTCTTCAAGACAGTTATGCCGTTTTTCTCCAATATCTTAATCTTATTTGGATTATTCGTAAGGAGCTCTATCTCCGTTAGGCCAAGCACAGAGAGTATCTTAGCCGCCACAGTAAAGTCCCTCTCATCAGGCTTAAAGCCAAGCTCAACGTTTGCTTCAACCGTATCCCTGCCCCTGTCCTGCAAATGGTAAGCCTTGACCTTGTTCGTAAGCCCTATGCCGCGCCCCTCCTGCCTAAGATATAAAAGCGCTCCACAGCCGCGCTCCGCAATTATCCTAAGAGAGGCATTTAGTTGATAGCCACAGTCACACCTCATGCTTTCAAAAACATCTCCCGTAAGGCACTCAGAGTGGATACGGACAATAGGCTCTTTGCCGCTATTGTCAGGACTGCCATTGACAAGAACAAGATGCTCCTTGCCATCTACATCATTTGAAAAGACGTGCACATTAAAAACACCGTACTCAGTCTCATATTCAGCCTCCGCTACTTTTCTGACAATTATCTCTTCCTCTACACGATATCTCTTTATCTCTTCTATAGAGGTAATCTTTAATTTATGGCGCTCCGCAAATTTAGCCAAATCACTTCCGCGCATCATCGTCCCATCAGGATTTAAGATCTCACAGATAATGCCAGAAGGAACTAAACCGCAGAGCCTAGCCAAGTCATAGGAGCCCTCTGTCTGCCCCCGCCGCCCCAATACACCAGATGGGTTGGCTACAAGGGGAAACACATGGCCGGGAGTGACAAAATCCTCACTTACACTTGAGGGATCAACCAACCTTTGCATAGTATAAAGCCTAGATTTTGCCGTTACGCCCGAAAGGGCAACATCTCTGTGATCTAAACTTACCGCAAAAGGAGTGGAGAATTTTGAATTATTCGTCTCAACTTGGGGCAAAAGCTGAAGCCTTTCTGATACCTGCACATCTACAGAGACGCATATAAGCCCCCTTCCCTCCCTCATCATAAATGCGATGTGCTCTACTTGAGCAAGCTCAGTTGCCACAACAAGATCGCCTTCGTTTTCCCTGTCCTTATCATCTACAAGGATAACCATCCGGCCACTTTTAAAGTCTGAGATTACTTCTGAAATAGGTGACAGGTTTAGGCCTCTTTCCATATCAGTCACAGTAAAATCCACACTTCTTTAACATATCAATAGTAATATCCCCCTTTTTATCCACCGCCTCAACAGAAAGGAGAGAGAACACATACCGCGCCAATATATCAACCTCAAGATTTGCCCTTGAGCCTACATTCATCGAAGAAAACTTTGTTACTTCCAAAGTATGAGGGATCAAATAAACTGCAAAATCAGACGGTGTAACCTCACACGTAGTCAGGGATACTCCGGCTAACGCCACAGATCCTTTATGCGCAATCAACCCCCTTACCTCCTTTGGAATTGACCAGACAAGCTTTAGGTTCTCCCCCTCAGAGACACGCGATAAAAGCTCAGAGACGCAATCTACATGGCCTGTAACGAAGTGCCCAGATACCTTGTCGCCAACCTTTAGCGCCTGCTCTAAATGCACCAGATCCCCTCTCTTGATGCTTCCCAGAGTAGTTCTCCTTAATGTCTCTACTCCCACATCAAATCCGATTTTTTCACCAGAGAGAGACGCAACAGTCAGACACACCCCATCAACGCAGATTGAATCTCCCACAGAAGATCTGGCGGCAATAGGGCTCCTCACTGTTATGCGCCTCATAAACTGAAGCTCCCTTACCGATTCTACGCACGCTGACTCCTCAACTATCCCGGAAAACATAACCACCCGCGCAAAACTTAATGACGCTCCTTTCCAGGCTCCAACAACCCCTGAAGCGTTTCCATAAACTGGCTTATGTCAGAAAACTCCCTGTATACAGAAGCAAACCTTACATAAGCCACCTGATCTATATCCCTCAAAGCGTGCATAACATGCTCACCGATAGTAAGGCTCGATATCTCCTTTTTGTCGCTTTGATTTACCTTTGCTTCAACCATCGCAACTACGCTGTCAATTACATCCATGCTGACAGGACGCTTTTCACACGCCTTGATGATGCCAGCTCTGATCTTATTCCTATCAAACTCCTCCCTTCTCCCATCCTTCTTAATTATCATCGGCGCTACATATTCCACCCGCTCATAGGTCGTAAATCTGTGGTCACACTCAGCACAAACCCTCCTCCGCCGGATCATCTCAGGACTGCTGCGGGAATCTATAACATTAGATCTCTCACATCCACATAAAGGGCACTTCATAGTACAAACTCCACTCAGCCGGCAAAATGTCATTCACCTAATCTGTGGCGATATAGCGGGAAATTTTTGCACATTTCCCTTACGCCTTCCCTTATCTCTTCTAATCGTGCGGCATTGTCGCGATTTTTAAGGGAATCAGAGATCCACTCTGCAATCTGTCGCATCTCTTCCTCGCCCATGCCTCTGGTAGTAAGCGCAGGAGTGCCAAGCCGAATCCCGCTTGTAACAGTAGGGGGCTCGGGGTCGAACGGAATTCCGTTTTTGTTCACCGTTATTCCCACAGACTCAAGCACTGCTTCCGCTTCCTTCCCCGTAACGCCGGACTCCCTCAGATCCACCAACAAGAGGTGGCTGTCAGTGCCGCCTGATACGACAGAGAGGCCTCTTTCTATAAGAGAGTCGCTTAAAACCCTCGCGTTTCTTATCACTGCCTTAGCATAGTCCTTAAATGACGGCTGAAGCGCTTCATAAAAGGCTACAGCCTTTGCAGCAATAATGTGCATGTGGGGGCCTCCCTGAAGGCCTGGAAAGATCGCCTTGTTTATAGCTTTAGAATAACTCTTCCTCGCCATCACCATCCCTGCACGCGGCCCCCGCAAGGTTTTATGTGTAGTGGTAGTGACAATATCGCAATAGGGAACGGGAGAAGGATACTCCCCAGCCGCTACAAGGCCTGCATAGTGGGCGATGTCAGCCACCAAAACCGCCCCCACCTCATCGGCAACCCTGCGGAACATCTCAAAATCGATCTTGCGAGAGTACGCAGATGCTCCGCATATTATCATCTTCGGTTTGTGTTTTAGCGCAAGCTCCCTTACCTCATCCTCTACTATCAGGTGAGTTTCCCTATCTACCCCATAAGCAACTACGTTATAGTGCTTGCCGGAAAAATTCACAGGGCTTCCGTGCGTAAGGTGCCCCCCCATATCCAACCGCATCCCCATAACAGTGTCACCCGGCTCGCACACAGCCTCAAACACTGCCTGATTTGCCTGCGCTCCAGAATGGGGCTGTACATTTACATACTCACATCCAAACAGCTCCTTTGCCCGGCTCCGAGCAAGCCTCTCAATCTCATCTACCCACTCACAGCCTCCGTAGTACCTCTTAGATGGAAGCCCCTCCGCATATTTGTTGGTGGCAACACTGCCTATAGCCTCCAAAACGGCTTCGCTTACAAAGTTTTCACTCGGAATCATCTCAAGGCAGTACTCCTGCCTCTCTGTCTCTAAACGTAAAAGTCTCGAGATCTCCGGATCTACCTCAGTTAGCTCATTAGTGCATACCATAACAAAATACCCGCCAAAAAATCAGTTCACCTGAAGAAAGCCCCCTTCCGGAGGCTTCACATAAGTATTACACATTACCTCAGCTAAATGCCAGTTTGGGAGGCAAATCGGGGATAAAATATAGGACATATACAAAATCAGCCCGCACAGAAAGGCAGGCTGAATAGAGAATCTATCAAAAAGAAATTATCCTACGACCTCTTCAAGATAAGAGATAACATCTTGCACAGTCTGGATCTTTTCAGCATTTTCATCGGCAATATCTATCTCATACTCCTCCTCAAGCGCCATAATAAGCTCAACGATATCCAAAGAGTCTGCACCTAAGTCCTCAATCAAAGAAGCTTCAGGTGTCACCTCATCAGCGCTTACCCCCAACTGTTCAACTATTATAGCTTTCACTCGCTCCGCAATATCACCAGACATTATTCACTCTCCTTAATGATATATAAATATTGCTCTTAAAACTCTTTCAATACCTCCGAGCTAGGCAAGCCTTAACGCCGCCACTTAACACGGGTGTGATATATGCATTTACAGGGAATCTAGCAAAAATGCAATACCACCTCATACAAGCCAAAAACCACCCGATCAATAAAACATCAGCCGTAACACGATCAGCCAGAACCGCATATAGTACCAGAGTATGGAAAATCCAAGAGAAAGGCAAGGAAGCAAACAACATTTACAATAGGCGAAAGCAAAAGAAAAACTTGTATAATTAAGGGATTAGGGAATAAGGCGGATATCCTGTCATCAATTC
>RFKT01000144.1 GCA_003694225.1 Candidatus Dadabacteria bacterium | reverse complement strand
TGTGAAGTACAATGTCTGGACAGACAGGTATACATACAAACAGATGGTCATCGTCATAGCAGGCTCGGACAGAACTAACACACAGGCAGCTGAGACAAAGCACAGTGAAACTGTGAAGGAGAGAGTACTTGGATAAACGTCTGCGGCAGATTCTCTTCGCCGGTCTGTATGTCTATGGGATTATATCTTTGAAAAGGAGGGTGTAACCTTTTCTCGTCAGCTCTAAGGTGCTCTTTTCTGCCTTGGCTGTTACAAGGTTTTCTTTGCTTTTCTCGATGATGAGCTTCTCAGGGTCATCGCTCTCCAGTGCAGCTAAAAATACATCTCTGTCCATGTATATTGTAATATCTGCTTCTCCAGAGAATCCATCTCTCACAACAGGCCTTCCCATGCTCTTTATGATATGGAATTTTTCGCTTTGGCTCCTGCTTATGTAGAGGTTGACGATGCTTCCATCTTTGAGTTCTCCGAACATCTCAACTTCTCTGACCAGTTCTTCTACCTGGGTTTTTCTAATAGGCGCTAGGCTTTCATGTTTTTTGATATATTTGTGCTTTCTTTCCACTTTGCCTGTAGTTGCATCCAGATCCAGTCCATAGACCTCGCCAGGCGTCCGATCCTTTGAAACACATCTCCAGTATAAACGCCCATTAACAGGCACAAGGGAACATGACAGGGGCTCTTTTATGCCCTCTCTTCTTGAGGTGTCTAATGCGGCTTTCCTTGATATTTTCACCTCTTGAGGGGATTGCACCACTTTATGCTCTGATATATTCCGTTCGTCATTAAGCAGTATCCACATGGTGATTTTATATGAGGCGTTTGTCCAGGGAAGGTAGGTATATGTTGCTTTGTAGCCGTCAAAAGATTTTCTTCTGAAATGTTCGTTAAAATAGTCCTCCCCTGTGTGATTGATGATGAAGCTATCAGCTATTCTGAACCCTTCTTCTTCTGTGATCCTTTTTGCCAAGATTACGGTGATATCTGGGTTCTCCTTCACACTAAAGATTATCTCCCACTTAAAGGGTGTTTTTGAGATGTTCTTATAGGTAAAGTACCTGTCAAAATCGCTCACGTTGTAATGCCTCAATATGGGTTCTTCTGCTATGGAAAGGGCGTCTTGTTCAGAAGCAGGTAGGGTATCAAGGATGAGCTTGAAGTCTGTCTCGTCTACAGCTAGAACCTCTTTTGGTTGTGAAAAATAGAGCCATGTGGCAGAAGACATCGTAGCAAGGAAGAGGATAAAGATGACAGCTCTTATCTTTCTGGAGAAAAAGGAGGGTGGCAAGCTCAACTAACCTCTTTTCAATAATCTTGCAAGCCTTATTATCTCTATGGAGGCTTTTGATTCGGGGCCTGTGTATAGGAAGAACGGCACTTCATGGACCGAGGCTTCTCTTATCTTTTTATCCTGCGGGATTATTGCAAAAACCTCGACTCCAAGGGTCTCTTCTATATCGTCTATGTCAAGCTCTTTTTTCACTGCACCAACCATGTTCAATACAGCCCCCAACACCTTGCACCCTTTTCTTTCCACTATCGTCTTCATGTTCAGGGCGTCAAGGACAGATGCCTGGTCAGGGTTGACAACAAGGATGATCTCGTATCCCCGGTTCATCAATGTGATGGCCTCTCTTCCAGGTGGTGTGTCGAGAAGGACGTTGTCAAACTCCTGTGTCAGTGTCTCAATGATAGCCTGCACTTTTTTAGCATTTCTCTCTGTGAGGCCATCTAGGCATGGGCTGCAGGGCACAACCTTAACCCCTTCATATGCATCATACAAAACGTTTTTAATCTCGACTTTTCCATTAATCACCTCTCTAAGGGATGAAGGAGCGGATTTCACGCCCATAGCTATATCAAGATTGGGCATTGCAATATCTCCATCCACTACTACAACACTGTTGCCCTCCCATGCCAGGGCCACGGCAAGGTTTGCAGTTATAGTGGTCTTTCCCACACCGCCTTTTCCAGAGGTGACGACGATTATTCTGCCCTTTACCTTCTCTTCCTTTCTATTCTGAGCTTCTACCTCTTCTTCATCTTCTCCACCCGCTTCTATATAGGTTACAACCTCCAAGACAACCCCTATGGCAAGGAGATAATATGCATAGATTGCTATCTGGTTTGCAAGTGCTTCACTTCTTTGAATCGCAAGCGCTGCGCCTATGAGGAGAAAGAGGCCTGCACCAATCGCAAATCTTGCATCAAGCTCATAGAATAGTGCGACGAAGAAATATAGAAGAAAGAGATACTCAACTCCGAACTCCCCGTCTTTAATGACGAGGAGCCCAAGAAATGTGACCGTTGCAGCTCCTATGATGGCATGTTCTCTTTTGACCATGCGCCTACTGTGATTAAAAATTATTTATACCTTCCCGCTGAGGTCCCCTCCAGCCACCTTCCAGTTAGATATGGTTAGGCATTCAGATTTTTAACCTTGGGTGAGAAGGAGCTAATGAGGGTGAACTCTTTTCTCGTAATCGTCTGCATCTGCGTAATTTCTATTGTTATCTTGTGGCAGGAAGGGGGCTTTCAAAGGGTTTGCCAATGCCTAAATCTGAGTTGCGTAATGCCTTGCGAAATCGTTTGCATAAGCATGCAGGATGATTCTATCAAAGGCGGTTATAAGGGGGGATGGACGCACTACATATCTTGACTCGTTTCTAGGAGATTGACCCGTTTCTAGGAGAAGAAGTAAAAAGAGTTGAGATCTCAAATATCCCGTTATCTTTGTAGCAACCACTTCCACAGAGGCTTGTAAACTATCTTTTTGCCTTTGATTTTTTCTTCTCCTTCGAAATCCCCGGTTATTATCAGGCCTTCTTTTAGCTTGAATTCTTCCATAGCCTCAATCAAACCATTGATCTCTCTCTCTTTATTCTCCTCTCTTATCTCAAAGCAGACTTGCAAAACCTCCTTGACCTTTCCTTTTTCCTTGACTAAAAAATCGCATTCATACTTATTTTTCCAGTAATACACCTCTTTTCCCCTCCTTTTCAGCTCTACAAAAACAGCATTCTCATACAATCTGCCAAGGTCTTTAGAAACTTTAAAGGCCACTGCATTTATCAGGCCTGTGTCAATCACATAAACCTTCTTGGGATTTGCAAACTGCTCTTTAAGCTTGCCATATTTTGGAACCAGAAATAGTAGGTTTATGTCAGTCAGATATGAGAGATATGTGAACAGGGTGTTCTTGCTTATTTTTCTCCCTTGGGATTTCAGATGATTATAGTATTTATTTGTTGAAAAATAGGAGGAGAAGTTATTCATGAGATAAAGAAGCATTTCCTTTACCGCATCAAAGTTCCTTATCTTATACCGTTCCACGAGATCCTTATAAAAGATCAGATCAAAATATTCCTGCAGAATCTTGGTTTTAAGCATCGAATCTTTATCAACAGTCTCCGGAAATCCACCGAAGTCTATGTATTCTTCAAAGAGCTTTTTTATCTTGTATCGCTGGGGTTTATATTCAAAGTGTCTTTCTAAGCTCACTCCCTTAGCTTTTAAGAATTCCCTGAAGGAGTATGGAAAAATGAAGTAGGTTAATGTCCGTCCTCTTAGCTGGGTTGCGATCTCTTTGCTCAGCAGCTTTGAGCTTGAGCCGGTGATGCAGATCTCAACATCCTCCTGATCATAAACCCTTCTGATAAAATACTCCCAAAAAGGGATTGCCTGTATTTCATCAAAGAAGGCATAGATCTTTTTTCCTTTATTTTCAGGATAAAGCTCATAGTAGGCATCGAATATTAAGTCAAGCTCTTCTTTTTTGATCGGCAGCAGTCGTTCGTCCTCAAAATTGATGTATATTATTCTGTCTTTAAGATTTTTTCTTTTTAGCAGGTTCATGTTCTGGTATATAAAAAAGGTTTTCCCAGCTCTCCTGGGACCGATGACAGAGTTTATCTTGCCTGTGTAATGGATCTCCAAATCCCGTTGCACCAATTTCACGTCTCTGCCCTGAGCCAGTATTATGAGCTTTTTCAGTGTTTCCTTGTCCATGTCTCATATATAGGTAAGGTTATTTAAAAGTCTTTCCCTGTTTATAGGGTAACTATGAAAGATATAAACAAGCAAACAAGCCAGCAATCTCAGAGTTTGATCTTTCTCTTCTTCAGCTTCTTTATCTGCTCTTTGGTTTTTCTTTTCAGATTCTCCCTATCATAATGGCTTGGATCAACATAAACAGGCTTTCTCTTCGCAAGCTCACTGCCCTCTTCAAATAGCTCTGTTAAAACCCTGCCATCCATATCCCTTGGGACGGGCACGCCAAAGATGTGTAATATTGTTGGTGCAATGTCATAGATTTTAGCCCCTTCTATTTTAACGCCTTTTTTAATGCCGGGACCTTTGGCCAAGAATATGCCGTGGAGCTTGTGATAACCATGCCAGCCATCTGTGTGATTAGCATCCCATAATCCTTCAGCCACACCGTCGTAAAAGCGATATCCCTCTTCAGGAACGATGATTAGGTCAGGGACATCACTGATGCTGTCGCCCCAGTAAACAGATTTCCCTTCTTTTACATCCTTTACAGCACTTTCTCCAAGCGGGGATTTAATTTTAACCAGTTCTCTCTTAAGTTCTTCTATTATTTTTTCTGGATTGGAAGAGGTCACATACACGCAATTTTCTGCCACACAAACAGCTTCGGTGTTTTTCCAGTCTATCATTTCTAAAACTTTGGCTATTTCTATTCTTCCTGCAGATGATGGGACAGAGTGTTGTATCTTTATTATAGTATCCTTTGGAAGAAGATTCAAAATAATATCTGTTAAACCTAACTTGGTAACAACTCTGGTTATCTTTTCACGATTGATGTATCTGTACAGGGGTTTTATGAAAAAATTTCTCCTGAGAGGG
>RFKT01000143.1 GCA_003694225.1 Candidatus Dadabacteria bacterium | reverse complement strand
TAATAGCTCTATATCAAAGAGACTTTACCGGTATTTTGATAAACACTTTTGGTACAGGCAGTCGATTGCCGTAAACGTTTTTGTGCTCGCCCATGAAAAGCTTGGCATCTCCCGGAATTATAAATATTTGAGCTCTATCAGACAGCAGCTGGATCCTGCTTTGGAAGAGCTATGTGAGAAGGGATTTTTGGCGGGGTTTAGATATGAAGGGAAGGGTAGGGGCGCACAGCTTATTGTTGACTCTGCTCTAAGGAGAACTTCAATTTCCGCTAGAAAAGGCAGAAAGAAGAAAAAGGGGGAGGGTAAAGGAGGCGGCAACCTTCGCCTAGAGATAGAGATAATGTTAGAAGAGAGGGGGATTAACCCAGAAAGGCTTGCTTCTGTGTTGGATAGCTACGGAGAGGAGCTTTTGCGGAAGGTAAAACAGATAATCTGCTATTATGACACCCTTGTAGAGCAAAATAGCAGGTTAGTATCTAAAAACAGGACAGGCTTTCTGTTCCGTGCAGTGGAAAGGGCAAGGGGGTTTGTCCTTCCCGGTCCTTTCGGTTCAAGGGGACAGGTTTCCATATTTCCCTCTCAGAGACGCCTTACACAGAGTTCTGACTTAGGGCAAGCCAATAGCTACGAGGACAGAGGTGACTGTGGTGAAGATGATGAAGTCGATCGGCTTCGTGCACAATATCTAGTAGAGCGTAAAAGGGAGGCAAAAAGGCTTATGAGCACTGCAGAACCTTCAATCTTGGAAAAGGTCAGGGCTGAAGTTGAAAGGGATCTCTCTAAGTTTAGGGGAAATATATCAGAGTCTAATTTCGCCTCTGTTGTAGATCACGGGGTTGAAGAGAGGCTGTTGAAGCTCTTTGCTTTCCCGGGCTTTGATGAATGGATGCTCAGCCGGTCTGCACCCAGGAGATCTTGATGAAAGTTACCCATTAAGGCTTTTATATCGGCGCTCATTTCGCAAAGACGGCAAAAGAGGACGATTTTGCTTGATGACAGTGGGGATATCCCGTACAGTGCTATATCGAGTCGGTTGGTAGAGAGGGATTGAGAGAGTGTTTTTAGAGTTAATCACCGCCGAGATAGAAAAGATTCTAACAGATGAAGCGGCAGTAGAGCCTCTCCAATCTGCCCTAAGGCATATGCTATTTCCCGGAGGAAAGAGAATTAGGCCTGTGCTCGCCCTGTCATTTTGTCAAGATATGGGTGGTGACCCTGAAAGGCTTCTTCCTGCTGCTACAGCGTTAGAATTTATCCATACCTCTTCCCTGATTCACGATGATCTTCCCGCTATGGATGACGATGATATAAGACGTGGCAAGCCTTCCTGCCACAAGGCCTTTGGTGATGCAACGGCTGTGCTTGCTGGGGATATCTTAATAGCCCTTGCGCATATAGCAATTAGCAGGGCAGATTTCCCCGAGAGCACAATTGCTAACTTTCATTCTATTCTCGCCCGTACATACTTTTCCCTCTGTAACGGCCAGCAGCTTGATATTTCTAATGAGACAGGAGCATCCCTTCTGGATATACATGAGCAGAAAACAGGGGCTCTTTTTGGGGCATCCTTTGCCTTCGGAGCGCTCGGAGTTGGTGAAAACCGTGATCTAGTATCCCTCTCAGAGTCTTTGGGCAGGTTGATAGGGGTCGCTTTTCAGGTAAGAGATGATCTATTGGATGCTTCTGCGACAAACAAAGGAAGGCCTGCTGGAAGTGATAAACGGAACAGAAAGGTTACCTTTTTGGTTGATGACAAAGCAGCTCAAGAAAAGCTAGAGGAAATAAGGGCTGAGATTGATGAGACCCTTTCTCTTATTAAGGACAGGATGGCTGTATCAGAGTTTACTTTAACCCGCCCGGTTATAGATAAGATTTTTGCTCCGCTTTAGCGCTATGGAGTTGAACGAAGTCAAAGACTTGCTGGTAGCAGCAGGCGACTGTTTACTTGAGTATTGGCCTCGGGGAAAGAGCAGCTCTCCATTAAAAGTTATGACTAAACCGGACGGTTCATCTGTTACAGAGGCTGATCTAGCGGCGGATAAAATGATTAGAGAGGGGCTAGCGAAGCTTTTCCCCAATGATGGTGTGTTGTCGGAAGAGATTCCTGTCGAAAAAAGGGAGGTAGAAAAGGAACGCTTTTGGATAATAGATCCGCTTGATGGAACAACCTCGTTTATCAATGGAAAAGAAGACTTCTGTATCCTTGCCGCCAGATGCGCTTCCGGAGTGGCGGAATTTGGGGTGATGTATTTCCCCGCAACAGGGGAGTATGTATGGGCTGAAAAAGGGAGAGGCGCTTATCTGTGGAACGAACCAATATCGGTTTCAAATAGAGATGTTCTTACTGAAGGCTCTGTCTATGTGAGGTGTGTAAAGGAAGTTGATTTTGACAAGAAACATCTCTTTCCTAACAGCCAGCTTAATAGCGGAAACGCTTTCTTTATGCTTTCTCGGGGCGCGCTCGATGGAATATGCATGAAATACTCTGAGTTTGGGGCGCACGATTTTGCAGGTCCCTCTGTAATTGTAAAAGAAGCTGGAGGGATGTTTACGGATGAAAAAGGACAAGAGCCGCTATTTCTGCCCGGTGTAAATACTATGGAGTATATAATTGCAAGCAATGGAGCTATACACAGCGAGCTTTTAATTCATTTCAACAAGCTTTCTTAGCCGTTTTCTTGCCCGGAAAGCTCGCATCTTTACAGCGGTTCTTGAAATTCCAAGTTGTTCCGAGATCTCTCGGCTTCTTAATCCATCCAATAAGCCTTTAAGAACTATCTGATCACTTTGCGGCAGCAGCTCAATACACTTCATCATTGACTCAAGCTGCCTTGCGGCTATCTCTTTCTCCTCCGCTCTTAGTATCTTCGCTATTGGTTCAGGGGATTGGGCAATGCACCGCTGTTCATCAAGGGGAAGCCGCCCGTCGCTGTTTGCTTTAATCTCCCTTTCACAGCACTGTTTGGCGACAATAGAGGCTAGCGGAATGACTGAACCGGTTTTGGAGCGGCTGGGGTCAAAGTATTTAGCAAGCCTTTCCCATGTCCTTGAAGCAACAGCGGAAGACAGGTCCCGATCATACCGATTATAAAATCTCGCAAGTATAATGGTGCAGAGCATTACCAATCCGGCGAATTGTACATCTGAGATATTTAACAACTCTTCTCTTGTCTTGATCCCAGCAAAATCAGAGAGCGGATCACAATCTCTTCTTAAAACAGCGGGAAATACACTTTGGCTAAGTGTATCTTGGCAGGTTTGCCCCATTTCCTCTGGATTATGAGGAGTGTCGAATGTTTTAGGTTTAGTCACCATAGTGCCAACCCCTTGCACAAATTCCC
>RFKT01000142.1 GCA_003694225.1 Candidatus Dadabacteria bacterium | reverse complement strand
TATTTTCAAAGACAAAAGAAACTGTAAGGCGCATAGTGGATGATACTCCCTTTACAGAGCTTGAAGCGTACTATAGGCTCTTTGAGCTAATCCCCCCAGATACAACCTTGTATATGGGAAATAGCCTTCCCGTTCGCTACCTCAATCTTCTTGCTTTTAAGCCCCTTCGGGCATTCTCTAATAGAGGTGTAAGCGGCATTGATGGGGCGTTAAGCTCTGCCATGGGTTTTGCATCAGTCTCGGACTCTCCTGTCACAGCTGTTATCGGCGACTTGGGATTTCTCTATGAGTTAAGCGCAGCTTTTCTATCTGCTTCCTTTAAAAAACTAAAGACCGTAATATTTAACAATCGAGGCGGCGGAATCTTTAGCTTTATAGAAAAGACAGATAAGGAAAAGATTTTCTCTACCTATTTTGAGCTGAGTCACAACTTAACCTTTGAAAGGATCGCTGAACAAAACCGTACCCCGTATATCTCTGCAGCCAATAGAGAGGAGTTTTTGGAAGGCCTTGAGCGTTTCTCTCACAGTTCCCCGCCGCTGATATTTGAGGTTGTGACGGAAACAGATCTCAATAAAAGGGCATATGACACACTCTTTTCTGCTTTAACTGCCTTATAATCCAGCGCTTTTTTGTCTTTTCCTATTTGCAAGTTTGGGCTTTTTGAAGAGGCCTGAAATCCCGCTAAAAAATCTCCCAAAAAACTTGAGTAGCAAGGCTGAATGGAGCATTATCAAGGATGGCGTAACAGTGCAAATTCCACATTTGAGCTGTTTACCCATGGGAGCTGTATCAGCGTCTTGCGCTTACAGGTTCCGTTTCATTTGATGTGCGATAAACACAAAGCATGCGAGGAGATTGCTATGAAACCAATAAAAAACACAATATATTGTATGACCGCCCTGTTAGCGGTCTTAAGTAGCAGGGCAGTCGCACAGACGTGCCCCCCTGTAAATGTTCTGCCTAACAACTCAGCTGTTATGCAGATTGATGGCGCTCCGTCTTATGCAACCCTTCTACCGAACGGCTCGCTTCTTGTAAGCACAACAGGAGAAGGGGGTGAGACTGAGGCGCAAATACTGCCGAATGTCGGACCGGATTCTCTTCTTGAGGTGATAATCTATGAGTACTTGTTTGATTCATCGACAGGAGAGATTTCGCTTCGCAACAGAGCCAGAGTAGCAAGAGCAAGGACTCCCGACAACAAAGAACACTTTGTTGTAAGCTATAACGGAGACGCTCAGACAGGAAATGGTGCATATCTTTTTTATGCCTTAAACGATGGGGCTGATATAGGATGTGTAGATCCGGCTTTGGCGCCGCAAAGCTATGTAAACGCCATGAATCCTCCTGTCCCTTTTTCGAATAAGGTTCTGAGGCAGATTGTTATAGCAGAC
The DNA here is from genome assembly GCA_003694225.1 of Candidatus Dadabacteria bacterium. Classification (GTDB taxonomy): domain Bacteria; phylum Bdellovibrionota_C; class UBA2361; order UBA2361; family J135; genus J135. The sequence continues at coordinate 5,987 of RFKT01000142.1, read as the reverse complement.
AAGTCTTTCGGGGATCTGCCGGGGTATATAACTTCTCTTAAGGATGAAAACACAAATCTGAGCAATCAAAACGCTGAGCTTTCCACTCAGCTTTCAAATCAGGTTCAAACTGCGTCTAACCAGCAGACAACCATAGCAACTATGGAGACGCAGATCAGGTCTTTAACTGATATACTCAATCAGGTGAAATCCTTGAAAGGTTCGAGAAGAACCTTCCTGAGAATCCTAAAAAGGCTTAAGTGGCTAAGAAAAAATAAGAAAGCTGTGCCACAAGCTGGGCGAAAGTTCAGAAGGACAGTAAGACGGGGCCACAAGGTCGATGCTGAGAATGACACAAAGCTAAGCAGCCTTAATAAGGCTTTACAAAACCTTACTGTTCAGACGATTAACTAAAAAACGCCCTATGCCTCCTTCCTCTACGGTTCAAAAGAAGCAAAGGGGGAGGAGGCGCGTTTTTCTTGCAAAAACAGTAAGATAGATATTCTTCCTGAATAAAGCCTCCCTTTTCAAATCATTACCTTTTTCTGGTATAAAACTCACTAACTGATCCTCGCTTAATATAAAGACGGAGTTGTACTATGGAAGAGATTAATTGGGAGCCTCTGAAAGAATATAGTGAGATTATTTTCTCCTACTACGAAGGCATAGCCAAGATAAGTATAAACAGGCCTCATGTGCACAATGCTTTTACCCCCCTTACAGTGTCAGAGATGATCGACGCTATGAATATCTGTAGGGAGCATAAAAACATAGGGGTTGTTATATTAACAGGGGAAGGAGGAAAGGCATTTTGCTCAGGCGGCGACCAGTCCGTAAGGGGAGATGGAGGATATGTAGGTAAAGACAATGTCCCAAGGCTAAATGTCCTTGATTTACAAAAGCAGATCCGCTCCCTTCCAAAACCTGTAATCGCTATGGTTGCTGGATGGGCTATAGGGGGGGGGCATGTGCTCCATGTGGTATGCGATCTTACAATAGCGGCAGAAAACGCCGTTTTTGGCCAGACAGGGCCAAAAGTAGGAAGCTTTGACGGTGGGTTTGGAGCGAGCTACCTCGCTTCCATTGTAGGCCAGAAAAAGGCGCGGGAGATCTGGTATCTCTGCGAGCAGTATACAGCTAGAGAAGCTCTTGATATGGGTCTTGTAAACAGGGTGGTGCCGCTTGAAGATCTTGAGCGTGAAACTGTAGCGATCTGTAAAAAGATCCTTAAAAAAAGCCCTATGGCCTTGAGGGCGCTTAAGGCCGCATTTAATGCCGCATTGGATGGGCAAGCCGGTGTGCAGGAGCTTGCGGGGCTTACAACCCTCCTTTACTATCTGACTGAGGAAGCAAAAGAGGGCAAAGAGGCCTTTTTGGAGAAGAGAGATCCAGATTTCTCAAAGTTTCCCAAGTTTCCGTAATTAAGCTGTGGAAAGCGCTATTTGGGAAAATACACGGTCATCAGCCGCTTTTAAGTGGCTTAGTGCATGCCGCCCCAAAACCCTTCCCCTTTCAGCGGCGGGAATTGTTGTAGGCTCTTTTTGCGCGATAGCCCAAAAAGGATCAATTAACCTGAAAGTTGCGGCGTTTGGCATATTGACCGCCGCATCGCTTCAGGTCACGGCTAATCTTGCAAATGATTTGGGGGATTTCTTAAACGGGGCGGATATAAAAGAGAGAAGAGGCCCTAGGCGATATGTGGCAAGTGGAGAGATTGCCCCTAAACAGATGAAGCAGGCGGTAATAATCGCCGCTCTGGCATCTGCCCTCTTTGGCACTATGCTTATAATATCAGCCCTCTCCACAATAGGGATAAAAGGCGCTATCTTACTTTTCGGAGCTGGGGCTTTATCCATAGCTGCTGCGATAACGTACACATGTGGCGCGTTTCCGTACGGATATGCTGGGTTTGGTGATATTGCTGTAGTTGCGTTTTTTGGAATCTTTGCTGTATGCGGAACTTATTTTCTCCATACAGGCGAGTTTGCTGTGTCCTCTCTCCTTGCTGCACTGTTTGTGGGGTTTCTCTCCGCTTCGGTACTAAACATTAACAACATTAGAGACATTGAGACCGACAAGAAAACCGGCAAGGTTACACTTGCTGTTATCTTGGGGCCAAAACGGGCGAGGCTTTACCACTTGGCGCTTATAGCTTTAGCCCTTGCCGCTATTTCAATCTATTTGTACGCCCATACCCTCTTTGCTGAACTTTTGGTTTTGGCGGCTTTTTTGCCCTTTTTTCTTAAAAGGGCGTTAAATGTTGTTAAGGCCTCGGAAGCGGCTGCAAGTTGCAGGCTGAATGAGGAGCTTGGAAGGCTTTCTCTGATGGTGGTTATATTTTCTCTCTCTCTATTTGTAATCCGCTTTGTAATATGCAGATGTTTTAACGGCGTTTGGTGATTTGGCTTTAGAAGAGAACTGATCGCACTTTTTGGCGCTCTCTATGAAAGAAGAGATAAAGATAGAGGGAAGACCCTACAGAGTTTCTGAGATAGGCTCTCTATCTTTAAGCGACCTAAAAACCGTAAGAGACAGTGAGACAGCATCAAAGGCAATTGCTTTTATAAAGGAATTTTTTGGAGGAAGCCAAGCCATCTCTGTGAAAACATCAGGATCCACTTCGGCTCCCAAGACCTTCTTTATCCCCAAAGCCGCCATGCTAAAAAGCGCTGAGCTTACAGGCAGAGCCCTTGGCTGGGGGGATCTCTCCGGGCTTAACGCCCTATTATGCCTCTCACCTGATAAAATCGGCGGTATGATGTGCATTGTAAGGGCTTATCTCTTTGGATTTAACCTCATTATAGGGAGAGTTTCATCTCACCCATTTTCGGACATCAAAGAGGATGTGCACTATACATCCGTTGTGCCCTATCAGCTTTACAGCGAGTTAGAGTATGGCAAATCGACAGCACTCTCCTCGCTTCGGTGGGTCCTTGTAGGAGGGGGAGCAGTTTCAAGGGAGCTTGAAGCCCTATGCCCTCTCCTTAAAAACGCCTGTGTGTACCATACATTTGGAATGACTGAGACAGGCAGTACAATTGCTCTTAGGAGGATCTCCCCCAAGAGAGAAGAGTCGTTCTCACCGCTTCAAGGCGTTTCTTTGTCCACAGATGATAGGGGATGCCTTGTTGTATCGGCTCCATACCTTCCGAGCTCTCCCCTTATAACCAACGATATAGTCTCGATTGAAAAAGACGGCTCATTCCGCTGGATAGGCAGATACGACAACATTATTAACACTGGCGGAGTCAAGATCCACGCAGAGAAATTAGAAGAGAAAATTTCAGGTATACTGGGAGAAAAGTGCGCGGTTACGGCGATAAAAGACATCGGGTTAGGTGAAAAAATCGTATTAGTGCTTGAAAGCAAGGTAAGAAACTCAGACGAAATAAAGGCTAAGCTTAGAGGCAGGCTTAACCGTTATGAAATACCCAAAGAGGTGTTGGTCGGCTTCTCCATACCGGAGGCAGCTAATGGAAAGATTGATAGAAAAGCGCTAAAGGCCGCCGTAGCCGAGGGAAATTAAGCTATTTTGAGAGAGCAGTAATTATTCAACAAGGGGGCTCCAAGTAAAAATAGTTCTCAGTTGTAATTTGCAGTTATTTTCAGCACAATAGCGGGTAAGAATTCTCCACTTGAAGAAACTCGCATATTTCTTAGAAGGAACACGAAATGACAAAGATTAAGGTAGAAAATCCAATAGTAGAGATTGACGGCGACGAAATGACGCGGATCATCTGGAAGATGATAAAGGAGAACTTGATTCTTCCCTATGTCGATATCGAGCTTAAGTATTTTGATCTCAGTATACAAAATAGAGACAAAACAGACGATAAGATTACGATTGATGCCGCCAATGCCATTAAAGAGTACGGGGTGGGTGTCAAATGCGCCACAATTACGCCGGATCAAAAAAGGGTGGAAGAGTTTGGACTCAAAAAGATGTGGAGATCTCCTAACGGCACTATCAGGAATATACTTAACGGAACAGTTTTTAGAGAGCCCATACTTTGCAAAAATATCCCTAGGCTTGTTAAAGGGTGGAACAAACCCATTATTATAGCCCGTCATGCCTTTGGCGATCAGTACAAGGCAACAGAGTTTAAAGTTCCCGGAAAAGGGCGGCTGACTCTTCGATTTGAACCTGAAGGAGGAGGCGAATGCATAGAGAAGACGGTATTTGAATTTCCCTCGCCCGGCGTTGCAATGGGGATGTATAACCTTGATCAATCAATAAGGGATTTTGCCGAAAGCTGTTTTAACTATGCCCTAAACCGGAAAGTTCCCCTCTATCTCTCTACGAAAAACACCATATTAAAGCTTTATGACGGGCGTTTTAAGGAGATCTTTGAGGAGGTGTACACCGAATTTAAGGGAAGGTTTGAATCTGAAGGGCTTCACTATGAGCACAGGCTTATAGACGATATGGTGGCTGCCACCATGAAATGGGAAGGGGGGTATCTATGGGCGTGCAAAAACTACGATGGGGATGTGCAGTCTGATACTGTGGCGCAAGGTTTTGGATCGTTGGGGCTTATGACCTCTGTGCTTATGACTAAAGATGGCAAAACTGTAGAGGCAGAAGCTGCTCACGGCACAGTTACAAGACACTATAGGCTTTACTGCGAGGGAAAAGAGACCTCTACTAACCCTATAGCCTCAATATTTGCATGGACAAGGGGGCTTTATTACAGGGGAAAATTCGACGGAAATGAAGATCTTATGAACTTTGCAAGGGCTTTGGAGGATGTATGCGTTGAGACTGTGGAATCGGGGAAGATGACTAAAGATCTAGCCCTTTGCATTAAGAGAGATGGCGTAACAAGAGAAGATTATCTAAATACTGAAGAGTTTATGGATCTGCTGAGTGAAAATCTCAAGGAGAAAGTCAAGGAAATTTAGGAGTGTTCCTGCTGTAACTTTAAGGATGAGCCAAGTTATAAGTAGTGGTATATAAGTGGTGGTAGGGCATGTGCCATAGAGCATTAACCTTTGTAATAAACCGTTTGGTTATAAGCGAGTTGAGCTGGGCGGAGGTGCTTTAAGCTACACCTCCGCCCAGCCTTCTACCTCTTGATGGAGATGTACCCCAGATCGACGGTTGCACCCTCTAACACTTCAACGTTGGCACGGATGACTTGAGTCCTGTAGGCCAACGCAAAGGTGTGGGGTGGAAGAGCAGAAAATCTGAACCGCCCCTCGGAGTCAGTTTCGGAGATCCTGCAAATTGGCCCCATTGAGCCCGATTGGAGTAGCGAAAGTTTAACCCCCTTTTGAGGAATGCCTTTGGCGTCTCGGAGGAAGCCTGTGATCTCTCCTCCCATAGTCCACCTACGAAGCTCCCCTTTCAGGCGGTTGGTGGCTGGGTCATACCGGAGGTTGCACACCGCATACTCTCCTGTCTCAAGATCTGAGACCTCAAGGGAGAAGGTGTGATTTTTCGCTTCGCTCACCGGGACTCCAACAAGGAAGGCGCTTTCACCTTGACTGAGCGCCACCGGTTGGGGGATGGATTGTACGACCTTTCCCTCCCGGAGCAGTGCGATGGTAACGCGGTTCCGGGGAGCCCCCATGTATACGATGCTTCCGTAGTCTACCTGAGGCTCCGGATCTCTCACAGAGACTGTAAAATCGACTCTCCCTCCCCCGATGTAAGCGTTTGCCCGCTGGGGGTTACAGCTTACAACCTTTCCGGGGAAGAGTTCCGGCAAGTTTTCGATATAGACTCGAAAGTGGTCGGGGTGTGTCTCTCCGAAACACCTCAAGCCTGCCACCTCGAACTCACCGTTACTGTCTGTTGTTACGGTAACACCGGAGACCGATCCGGTGGGGAACGTGAAGTGTACATCGGCTCCTTGTATGGGGTTTCCTTCTGAATCCAACACCGATCCAACAAAGTTGGAGCCTTCAGATCCCAACACAATGTCTCCGAGATCTTGGATTTCTCCGATTCGGAAGGAGACCTCCTCTGAGTAAAAGAGCCGTTTGCTCCCACTTCCTCCCTCCGC
>RFKT01000141.1 GCA_003694225.1 Candidatus Dadabacteria bacterium | reverse complement strand
TCAATAATATTTATTGATGAAGTAGAATCCATCGGAAGAATGCGAGGAATATCATCGGGGCAGTATGGAGACGCACTTCTAAATCATATGCTCCAGCTAATTGATGGAGTATTCGAGATAGAGGGAATTTACATAATAGCGGCTACAAACAGAAGCGATATAATAGACCCGGCGCTAAAAAGACCTGGAAGACTTGAAAAGACAGTAACTATCCCCCTTCCAGGTTTTGAAGAGAGAAAAAAGATATTTGAGATATACCTAAACAAACTTCCCCTAGACTCGCGGGTAAGCCTAGATGAGCTAGCTAAGGTTACAGAAGGATGCTCTGGCGCCGTTATAGCCGCAATATGCAATCAAGCAGGACTCAATGCCTTTAAGGGGCGTAATATACGCAAAGGTTCTCCTGTGGTTTCTCTGGATGATCTTGCCCAAGCTATAAATCAATTTGTTAAGTAATCGCTCTTACCAATGCACTTATGGAATAGCTTTTCTCTGGGATAAACCATTTCGGCTTCCGGCGTCTACCTTTCAGTGCCTTTATAAGCCTTAGCGCAAGCGGCGCTAGGAAATATTTTGATAATCGCTATACAAGAAAGGAGCTACAAGTGCGCCTCGCTTCGCCTTTCTTCCCAAAAGAAACGCTTCTTTTCCTCTCCGCATCCTCATTGCAGAGAGAGATCAAAAATCCCACCACAGCGGCTATAGAAAGCAGATCGACGAATATAGATAAAGACATATCCTCTTCCTCCTTAATAGCTCTATCCCACCTCGCTTTCGATAATATTTCTATAGCAGAACTTAAATGAAATTTCAAGTTTTTTTCTATAGAGAATAAACATAGAGGATGCAAGGCCGCTCTATAACCTATTGAATTCGCTCTACTTCTGTCATATCGCTGAAACCACCTTTTTTTGTCCTCAGATTGATGCAGGAGCCCTCAGCAGAGAGATCCCACCGTTTGAATGCATATCTTTTAGGAGTCTTGTGCTACAATTGCCACGCTAAAAAGGGAATATCGCCAGAAATGGGCAAAAAGAAGATCTACAACAGGAAAGATGCCTACTACAGAAAGGCCAAAAAGGAAGGGTTTAGGTCTAGGGCGGCATACAAGCTAAAGGAGCTGAATTCAAAGTACGGCTTCCTCAAAGAGGGAATAAAGGCACTTGAGCTAGGATGCTGGCCTGGTGGATGGCTTGAGGTAGCCTCTTCCGCTATAGGAGAAAAGGGGGTGGTTGTGGGGATTGATCTAAAGGAAGTTGAGCCCTTAAACAGCAATTGCGCGGTATTTCTGATACAAGGGGATGCGGGCGAGACAGAAGTATTAAAAGATGCTGTAAGATGCGCAGGTGGTAAATTCCATCTTCTTCTTTCGGATATGTCTCCAAAACTTACAGGAATTAGAGATGTGGACGAGGCAAATATGGGGGAGGTTTACGGCACAGTTCTAAACGCTATTGAAACAGTCCTGCTTCCGAAGGGGACACTGATATTTAAGGGGTTTAAAGGGGAAGCCTACGGTGAGATTGCATCATGCTTAAAGAAACTGTTTAATAAGGTAAAAAGAATTGAGCTTGATTCGACCCGGAAAAGCTCAAATGAGTTTTATACATATTGTACCGGATACAGAGGATGATAGCTGTTACAGTAAGATCTATAGAAAGGCTTGGCTATAATATCATTGAAGCTATAGCCTCATGGGGACGATCTTGGATCTTTCTTTTTAAAACTCTCAGGGCTGTTTTATCTCTCCCCATCTCCATAGGGCTTGTGTTTAGGCAAGTACTTGAGATTGGGTTTAACTCCCTTTTAGTTATATCCTTAATAGGAGCGTTTACAGGAGCTGTGCTTGCAGTGCAGGGGGAATACACCCTATCTAAGTTCGGGGCGGACGCATGGACAGGACCGATGATTGCCCTAAGCCTTATAAGAGAGCTAGCGCCTGTCCTTACTGCATTGATGGTTATAGGCAGGTCAGGGTCTGCGATAACAGCAGAAATCGGCATCATGAAGATAACTGAGCAGATTGATGCCTTAAGATCTATGGCCATTGATCCTATAAAGTATCTTATGGCTCCAAGACTTATCGCTGGAGTTATATGTATGCCGCTTCTTATGGCTGTATTTACCCTCGTTGGCATAGGAGGGGGGTATTTTGTGGGGACTGTTCTTCTGAACCTTAATCCCGGAGCATTCATTCAACAGATAAGAGCAGCTGTAGATATGGTGGATATAAATTCCGGGCTTATTAAGTCAACGGTCTTTGGCTTTATCTTTTCATGGGTAAGCTGTTATAAGGGCTATACATGTGGATTCGGAGCAGTCGGGGTCAACAAGGCCACAACTCAGTCAGTTGTAATCGCCTCTGTCTCTGTCCTGGTTGTGGACTATTTTCTTACATCAATCCTTACAAAGCTCTTTTATTAATTACATTCTTATGACAGCTGCAATAAAGATAAGAGATCTTCACAAAAGCTTCGGCTCCCAAGTGGTGCTTGACGGCATATCTTTAGAGATCCCAACAGGTAAGATAACAACAATTGTGGGACCTAGCGGTGTCGGGAAATCCGTCTTGCTAAAGCTCATAGCAGGAATCCTCACCCCAGAAATAGGCGATATCTTGATCTTTGGGGAAAATATGGCAAAGATGCAGTCAGAAAAGGAAAAGAACTCTATCAGACAGAGACTTGGGATACTATTCCAAGGCGCGGCCCTTTTCGACTCTATTTCTGTTTACGACAACATCGCCTTTCCACTTAAAGCTAGAGGGATGAAAGATAGGTTCGAGATACACGACAGGGTTACTTCCGTAGCTGATTCTCTTAGTTTGACAAGGTATCTATTTAACCTGCCCCAAGAGCTATCGCTAGGTATTAGGAAGCGTGTCGGCCTTGCAAGAGCCCTTATCTCAGAACCGGATATTGTTCTTTTCGACGAGCCAAACACTGGTTTGGATCCGGTTGTGGGACAGGAGGTATACGATCTGATAAAGTTCTCCAAGGACAGGTGGGGGTTTACAGGGGTGGTGATTAGCCACGAGCTTCCTGAGGTGTTTCAAGTTTCAGATACGGTTGTAATGCTACTGAGCGGAAAAATAAGAGCGTCTGGATCTCCTGAAGAGTTTATGCGGAGTGAAGATGCAGCGGTAATACAGTTTATGGAGGGAAGAAAAGATGGGCCTATCCAAATCCAGTGAAGATGAAAAAACTCCTCTGCCCCCAAAGAGGACCTTTACGCTAGAGTTTCTTGTCGGCATTTTCGCTATAATAGGAGTTGGAGCAGCTGCCTACCTGTCTGTAAATTTTACTGGGCTAAGCCTCTCAGGAAAAGGGAGATATACGATTACAGCAGAGTTCGACAACATTTCCGGCTTGAAAAAGGGCGCATCGGTCGAAATAGCCGGAGTCCCTATAGGGGAGGTTGTGGACATCTACCTTAAAGACCCATCAGCTCGTGTGGTAATGTCCATAGATAAAGATATAAAGATTAGGGATGATGATATTGTATCGATACGAACAAGGGGAATTATCGGAGACAGATATGTGAAGATATCGAGAGGGGCATCGTCTGATTATATAGAACCAGGTGAAATCATTACAGAAACTGAGTCTGTTGTAGATATTGAAGATATTATAGGAAAATTCGTCCACAGCTTTGGGTCGGCACACCAAAGTGACTAAAAGCCTCTCTTAGGCTAATATCTGCATCTAGTTAAATAAGCAAAATAGGCCCTTTTCAACCTATGGCGCTTAAGTGACTGTTAGGTCATAATAAGTCGGAGAAAAAGGCATTACCTTTGCAAGGATTTTAGAGCTAATGAGAGGAGTCGTGAAGGCGCTTACAACTTATCTTGGCTTTTATCTTGGTTTAATTGCTCTAGCTCTATCGTGGCGGGGTGCCAGCCCCGCATACGCAGAGGAAACTTCTTTGGAAACCTCTCCCCTTAAAATCATACAGGAGACCACCAAACAGGTAATAGAAGTCAACAAGAACTTTGAATCCAAGCAATCGTCAAGGGAACACCATTCGAAATTAAGGGAGATAATAGCTGTTCACTTTGATTTCAATGAGATGGCAAAGAGGTCGCTAGGAAGCTACTGGCTTAAAATAACAGATGAGGAAAGGGAGGAATTTGTTGACGTGTTTTCAGAGCTCCTGGCAAGAACTTATCTTTCAAGAATCGATAAAATAAGATCTGACATTGTAAGCTTTAACGGAGAAAAGATTAGGCAGAAAAAGGCTATTGTGAAAACTATAATTAACTATGAGGGAAACTCATTTCCTATTGATTATAAGTTTATAAATAAAAAAGGCCATTGGCTCGTGTATGATGTGGTTATTGAAAACATAGGGTTAGTAGCAAATTATAGGAATGAGTTTGCGGGAATAATCAGGAAAGAGAAATTTTCAGGTTTATTAGCTCGGCTTAAGAAAAAAATCCGAGATTTCAACAAACCGCAAAAATCAGTAGCACATTCCCCTGCGCAGGAATCTCCGAGAGCATCTATAGGAAAGAAATTTCTGGCTCAGGCGGTCTTTATCCAACAGCTCTGCACGCCAAAAGATGCCCTTGTCGCGCTAGGAAAATAGAAGCGGCTTTTCTCTAATGGCAAAAGATAAAGCTAAAGATAAAACTCCTCTTTCCACTCCGGCAAGCGGCCATCCGTAAATCTATCTTTATTCCAGACAGCCAACATCTCTTCACACACTTTAATATTTGCCAAAAGAGGGATATTAGGGGGAGTGGAGATGAAATCCGGATCGCTTGTCAGATCTATTCTATCATATCTTTTGCATAAATTAATAAGCTCTCTGTTATATGGCAAAATTTTCTATAACTCCATCCGCAACCCAAAGTCCTTTCTCTGTAAGGTAAATCCTATCGCCATCCTTTGCTATAAAGCCAGAACTCACTAAGACATCCAGCACGCCGGGATATTTATCTTCTAGATCTATACCTGCCAAAGACTTATACTCCGCTAAACTAACGCCTGAGATAGTCCTTAGCCCCAAAAAAAGATATTCAAAGCCGAGCCTCTCTCCTGAAAGCTCTTCACCCCATGCGGAGGGCTCCCTCCCCTTCTTAGCCAACCTAATATATGAGGTGATATCTTCTATATTTGCCCATCTCTTTCTTATCGGGAGGGACTCCCCGTCAAGGAAGGTAACGGCGCTATGGGCGCCAGCGCCTATACCTATATAATCGCCTCCCTGCCAATAAGAAAGATTGTGTGCGCACTCACGCCCATGCAAAGCGTAGTTGCTTATTTCATAATGTACATAGCCGCTGTTCAAAATGGTTTCCCTGCCGCACTTTAGCATCTCAAGGACAGATTCATCTTCAGGCAGAGAGAGAAGCCCTCTAAGGCTTCTCTCGTAGTAATCTGTGCCCTTCTCTACCGTTAACGCATAAAGGGAGATATGCTCCGGCTCTAGCTCAAGCGCTCCCTTAATATCGTCCATAAATCTTGTCAAGTCCTCTCCCTCTACCCCGCAGATAATGTCAACATTGAGGTTTGTAAAGCCCAGATTTTTTGCAAGGGTTATGCCTTCAATAGAATCTTGAGGAGTATGCCTCCTTCCTAATGATTTAAGCAGATCCACATCTAAGCTCTGCACCCCCACACTCAGACGGTTAAATCCTGACTCAAGCCATGCCTCAATCTTTTCGTCTACAAGGTCCTCAGGGTTAGCTTCTATAGTTATCTCGGCATCTTTAATCACATTAAACGTAGAAGCAATTGAGTACATAATCCTTTTGATGGCAGAGCTTCTTAATATGCTTGGTGTCCCCCCACCAAAATAGACAGACCCAATATCCTTTCCTTCCAAGCCAAGTTTAGAGGAGAGCATTGAAAGCTCTGACATCAAGGACAGCGCGTATTCTTCCTCAGGGATATTCTCCAAAGCGGCGCTGTTAAAGTCGCAATATGGGCACTTAGAGTGGCAAAAAGGGATATGGACATAAAGAGACAACATACGAGATTTATACACCACTGGACAACTGATGTAAAAACGGTTGATTAGCCAGAGTAGCGAGTTAGCGGATAATAGTTCCTATCCTTTTTAAGGAATCCCACGACCAATATACGATAAGAGCCCTCCCTTTAATCCGGCTTATATCAAGAAAGGGATACGACCAGAAACGGGAATCTTTAGATCGATCCCTGTTATCACCCAAAAGAAGGACTTTTCCTTCTGGAACCTTTTCAGGGCCAAAATTACCTTCAGGAATCCCATTTTCAACCCAACGTGCATAAGGCTCATCAAGCGGCTGTCCATTGATAAAAACCTGTGTTCCCCTCACCTCCACAACATCGCCGGGCAGGCCTATTACCCTTTTAATTATATTGATGGCAGATTCATCTTCCTCGGTATTAGGATCATCCGGCCGGGTGAAAACCACCACATCCCCCCTCTTTGGTGTATCATATTGAAACAACATCGTGTCTTTGATTCTAAAAGGAAGCCCTATACCGTAAGGCACCCTCAATCCATAGGAAAGCTTGCTTACCAGAATATGGTCACCTATTCTCAAAGTTGGGATCATAGATCCTGAGGGAATTTTATAAGCCTCGACAAAACTCGCCCTCAATATAAAGGCTATTATCAAAAAAAGGAGGAGTGTCTTAAAAAAAGAGAAGACCTCTCTCAAAAACGATCGCCCTCCGCCTTCTATAGCGCCTGATTTGCTGTTATTGGTTTCGCCGGTTGCCATAGCCTGCCTTCTAAATACCTTATTGTTTTGTTTGTCCTAGCTTACACTATATTATAAAGGGATTTAGGGGCAACAAGCAAAAAAAGAGATTTCAGTCCCTTTCCGACAAGAAGATTCACCGATTTCTACGGTAAAAATTGATCTAATTTAATATTTGTGTTTAGAAGACAGCCCTATGCGTCAAACCCCTGTCTCTTCCCAAAGACTACCGTGCTGCAATCAACAACGATGCCGTTTTCATCCTTAGATCTCACAGTAGAGATAAAGATTCCCGGCTCAAATGCCCTTTCTCTTAGAAGCTCCACCTTCTTTTCTGAAGGTATTGCCATCCTTGCTTTGATAGAATAATTGATCTCAACTTCAACTTTGCCAGGAGTATCGCTTATAAACTTAGTTATCATCCCGTATATAGGATAGGTCTCGCCGACCTTCACTTCGCCTTGGCCGACTTCTAAACCAAACTTCTCAAAGAAATTAGCCTCTGAACTCATAACTTCTTTACCTCTCTGCGATAAAAAATCCGTACAGGCTTTCCCTATGTTTCTTCCTGTATTGAACATCCCCTTATCAAGGTTATCATGTTATATGCTTCACAAAAATTTCAAAATTTATCCACAGAGCCTATGGATAAATGACTCCTTGTTTGCTCTAATTTATTGTAATTACAGATCTATTTGGACGAACGTATGCCTACAGACCTCCCCGCCAATTTGTAACTTCCTGCTAATATACGAAATTTTCTTACAGTATCTGCTTTGCTTTTTTTACAGGTGGTTAGTTATTATCTTGAAGGTTATGAGCGCACCACCACTAACCGCTATAGTTTTAGCCGCCGGCCTTGGCAAAAGAATGAAGAGCGCCCTTCCTAAAGCGCTGATACCGGTTGCAGGAAAGCCTATGGTAATAAAGGTTATTGAGGCATTAAAGGCCGCGTCGGTAGAGCGGATTGTAGTAGTAATTGGCCACAAAGGGAAAGATGTTGAATCTGCCATATTAAATGCGGGATTTAATGATGTCATATTCTCCTTACAAAAGTTACAGCTTGGCACAGGTGATGCGGCAAAAGAAGGCTTAAAGAAAATACCTGGGGACGCAGATAACATTCTTATCCTCCCCGCGGATGTCCCTCTTATATCCGCGGATTACATATCAGATCTCTTCCAAAACCACACCAAGTCCTGCGCTGATGTTACTTTACTTACTACCACACTAATGGATCCTGCCGGATACGGCAGAATAATCAGAGATCGAAACGGAAACCTAACTTCAATAAAGGAAGACAAAGACTGCACTGAGGCAGAAAAGGCAATAAAAGAAGTAAACGTCGGCATATACTGCTTTAAGTACGCTTTTCTTCGGGAAGCCTTGAAAAACCTCTCTACAGACAACGCTCAGAAAGAGTACTACATAACAGATACAATTCATGCCGCCTTTGAAAAGGGGCTGAAAGTAGAGGCGATAAACATACCCAACCCCTCAAAGCTTTTGGGAGCAAACACTAGATTTGAACTTTTTGCATTAGAAAGGATTGTTATGGAAGAAAGAATTAAGGAAATAATGGAAAATGGAGGCTCTGTGCCATTTCCTCAAACCGTGCTGATTGAAGAAGGGGTTACTGTGGGAGATAGGGTGTCAATAGGAGGAAATGTCCAGCTGTTAGGAGAAACGGTGATAGAAGACGACGTTACCATTGAGG
>RFKT01000140.1 GCA_003694225.1 Candidatus Dadabacteria bacterium | reverse complement strand
CCTGATGGAGCCTTTCCGCTATAGGTCATATGCTCTCTATCAAAAAAGCCTGCAACAGCCTCAGTAAACTCCATGAGAGTCATATCTCCACCTAAATCTTTCGTAAAACAGCCGTTTTTAAGGGCTTCGCACAGTCCAGCATAAATATACTCGCTGTAGTTAGAAAGCCCTGCATGGTCTAACAGCATCAAGGAAGAAAGTATTAGTGCTGTTGGATTAGCTATGCCCTTGCCAGCGATGTCAGGCGCAGAGCCGTGCACAGCTTCAAAAACAGCGCAATCAGCGCCGATATTCGCAGCGGGAGTCACTCCCAAGCCGCCAACCAGTCCGGCCATCAAGTCGCTTATGATATCTCCGTACAGATTGGGGGTAACAATAACATCAAAGCGCGATGGATCACTCACAATCTGCATACAGGCATTATCAACAAATTTCTCGTCTGCCTCTATCCCTTCGTATTCTGAAGCAATCTCACGAAAAGTTTCCAAAAAGATTCCATCTGTAAGTTTGTGTATATTTGCCTTATTAACGCATGTAACTTTGGACCTTCCCCTTTGCTTGGCAAACTCAAAGGCGTATCTTATAACTCTCCGGGCTCCCGGCCTTGTCGAGAGTTTTATACCCCACGCAACATCAGCGGTCTTCATATATTCAATGCCGCTATAGGTATCCTCAACATTCTCTCTAACTGTAATAAGATCTATATTGCCAAATTTGGTCTCTATTCCGGGCAAACTAACAGCCGGTCTGACATTTGCAAAGAGCCCGAGCCTCTGTCTTAGCGCTACATTAACACTCCGGTGACCGCCTCCAGCAGGAGTGGTAGTAGGCCCCTTAAGAGCCAGTTTGAACCGCCTGACTAAATCTACCGTTTCATCAGGAAGCCAACTTCCCGTTTCTCGATACGCCCTCTCACCGGCTTGCGCCTCAATCCAATTAACCGGAACCAACGCTTTTTCAAAGAGAAACTTTACACTCTCCACGATTTCGGGGCCTATGCCGTCCCCAGGTATTATTACCACGTCAATCACACCAGATCTCTATCCCCATGCGACAACAATCATTTCCACCAGGACTACTATAAAGGAAATTTGGTAAAAAAAGAAAGTAATGTTAAAATTTGCCGCAAAAATCTGGCTGTGCCTTATAAGGAATATGGGTGATAGAGCCCAAAGAGATGAACGAAACGGTTGAATATGTGCTGTTATAATATTTTCCCTTAGAACAGCTTTTTCTGTAATATTCGCAATGATCTTAAAGCCCACTTCGCGCAATATATCCAAAGCCGCTCAAGAGATTAGAAGTGGAAATGTCGTGTCATTCCCGACCGAAACGGTTTACGGATTAGGGGCCGATGCAGCGAACGAAGAGGCTGTAAAGAAGATATTTCACATAAAAAAAAGACCTTCCTACAATCCGCTTATAGTCCACTTGCCGGACCCTTCACACATAGGAAGGTATGCTGATATCTCAGACAAAATGACAAAGAGGCGGCTGATGGAGCTCTCTTCATTCTGGCCGGGGCCACTTTCGGTTGTGTTGAAGCTCAAGGGAGGGATCTCAAAAGCCGCAACTGGAGGACTTAACACAGTGGCGATAAGGATTCCATCCCACCCGATTGCTCTCGCTCTTTTAGAGGAATGCCGTTGTCCCGTTGCAGCACCTAGCGCCAATATATTTTCATATGTTAGCCCAACTACGGCAGAGCATGTTTACGAGTCTTTCGGATCCCAGGTTGGCATTATCCTTGACGGAGGAGACGCTGAAATTGGGCTTGAGTCCACAGTCCTCTCTTTGGTGACCGATCCTCCAAAAATTCTCCGCCCGGGATATATAACTGCAGAGCAGATCTGCGAAAAATTAGGTTTAGAAATTCAACTGCCATCAGAAACAGAGCCCAAACGGCCTGAATCGCCAGGTATGTTAAAAAAACACTATGCCCCACATACCCCTATTGTGCTTAAAACTTCCCTTCCTCCGGCCGCTTCTGTAAGCAATGCCGGATATATAGCCTTTAGGGCAGATCCAAAACTTGACCTGCAGCAATTTCGAACTGTTTCTCTTCTTAGCCCTACAGGAGAGCTTGAAGAAGTAGCCTCAAAACTGTATAAAGCCTTGCGGGAGCAGGATTCTATGGGGCTTGATTTTATTGTTGTAGATACCTG
The DNA here is from genome assembly GCA_003694225.1 of Candidatus Dadabacteria bacterium. Taxonomy (GTDB): domain Bacteria; phylum Bdellovibrionota_C; class UBA2361; order UBA2361; family J135; genus J135. The sequence goes on along the minus strand of RFKT01000140.1, from coordinate 2,959 downwards.
CGAAGAGAGTGACTTAGGAACAGCGATAATGGATAGGTTAAGGAGAGCTGCCAAATGACACAGCATGTCTTGCCGCAAGATAATGAGATAGATGGCGTTATAATCAAAAAGCTCGTTTCCCACGGAGACAATAGGGGATTTTTTAGGGAAATTATACGAGTTACCGATGAGTTTTTTGGCGAAGGCGGTTTCGCCCAGTGGAGCCACAGCAGGATGGTCAAAGATGTAGTAAAGGCGTGGCACTATCATGCAAAGCAAACTGACTGGTGGTACGTTCCAATAGGGAAGGTCTTGACTGTCTTATATGACAATCGCAAAGAGAGCCCGACTTATGGGGTGAAGCTGGAGTTTTTTATGGGCGACTCGGTGCTATACCCTGAAGCGCACGAAGTGTGTGTAAGGATACCGCCAGGAGTGCTTCACGGCTGTAGGGTCTATAGCGATACAGCCCATTTGATGTATATTACAAGTAGAACTTATGATCCCAATGACGAAGGGAGGTTTCCCTTTGACAAGGGGCCTGTTCAACACGATTGGGGTGAAAATCCGATTACTAGTGAACAGGATAGGAGGTTTTTTGAGCCAAAATAAGTTTGCATGACAACAGGAAACTTCTGCCACCCTAGCTCAGTTGGTAGAGCGGCTGATTCGTAATCAGCAGGTCAGCGGTTCGATCCCGCTGGGTGGCTTCTTTTTTGCTCCCCCGCAATCTTTTTCATCCAATTATTGCCTTAAAGATCCCCGCTGTATTGGCAGATCTCATTAAAAAGCTCTTCATATTGATCGACAATTCCGTCCCAACTATAAATGGACATGGCGCGCCTTCTTGCAGAATCGCCAAGAACTTTCCGCCTATCGCCGTCTTTACACAGTTCCTCCATTTTTTTGGCTAAGGCTGTAAAATTATTTTTCGGATAATATTCTCCGCTGTCTCCAAGCACCTCCCTATGTTCCGGAACATCATTGGCTATAATAGCATTTCCATATGCCATTGCCTCGACTAAGGCAGGATGAGTGCCGCCAACCTCAGTTGCCTGCACATAAAGCGTGCAGTGGGATCTAAGCTCACGGTATGGATCCCCAAATTGGAATCCTGTAAAAATTACCTTCTTTGAAGTAGAGACTGATATCTTATTCGCCCTTTCATGGAGTTGTTTCTTATAGAGATCTGCGTAAGGAGCATCTCCAACAATAACGAGGGGGAGTGTAAGATTAGACATTCCATAAGCCTCTATAACCCCAAGCGCATTATTCTCCGGCTCCAGCCTGCTTACATATAAAATATACCTCCCCTTTTCAACTCCTATTTCATCTAAGAATCCTGTCTTTTGCGGCTTTTCCACCTCACCGCCATAGGCTATAACAGCCGATTTGGTTCCATAGCGTTTCATATAATAATCGCTTATTACCTGCGCATCCGCCACAATCTTATTAGCAAACCATACAGAACACCTCTCTCCCAACGCATACCATAATCTGCCGGCCAGCCCCCACTTAGCCCTTTTTCGCTCTATTCCATCTACATTAATAACAAGTGGTATTCCCATTACCCTCACAATCCAAGCAAAAGGGCTGTTTGCCCCATTGCACAAGAGCACAACATCATACCTTTCACGCCATAAAGAGAGAAAAGATATTAAGGCATGGACAGGAGTTTCAAAATACTTGTGGCGCACTGTCGGAGAATGGATAAGCCTAACGCCTTTGTACTCTGCGGGGTTGTCAACCTGTTTGCCGAAAAACCTCCTGCAATACACTGTTACCTTATATCCGCGTTTTACAAGCCTCAATGAAAGTTTTTCGGCAAAGGTCTCAAAGCCTCCGTAAGAGGCTGGTATGCCGCGTGTTCCCATAATAGCGACGTGAAGGGGTGAGCTCATATATACCAACAAATATTAACAGGTTAGCAAAATTCTCTTACAGTAATTTTTCGTTTCGGTATAACCCAACTATCAGATATAATCCAATAAGGCAAAGGTATCCAGCGGGGAAATATAGAAGTTGAGGCAGTTTACCCCATCCAGACAGTTTGATTCTACAGCCCCACAGGGAGCGGATATTATTGACGCCCTGGTAACCCGCTCTTCAATTTTTATCTTCTCCTACTCCCCTTCCTATAAAACATTAATTGCATGGAGTGAAAATGCGGAACAGGTCTTAGGAGTTAAAGATATAGAGATAGCAAGGGACGGAAATCTTTTTATGCGGCACGTCCATCCTGATGACAGATACTTGCTGCTTACGGACCTAGAGGAAGCTCTTAAGGGAAAGTCGCCTTATCGGGCAACCTATCGGTGGATACGCCCTGACACTGATGAAACCAGATGGCTGCACTGCAGGGCAGGGCTTAGAAAGGTTAACGGCGAAGAGCTGTTTGAAGGAATTATCATAGATCTTTCTGATGAGTTTACAGGGGAGACCTCTTTTATTGCAGGGCCGGATTCGGTTCAAAGTGTGATCTCAGCATTTCCCGCCCTTGTTTTTACCGTAGACAGAGACAAGCGGCTTCTTAGGATAAATAGGAAGCCGGGCAAGCTTACCTTTAACTTTGGGGACGAAGGGTTTAAGTTTAGCTTATTAAAAATAGGACGTCCCCTTCTTGACTGCTTTTCGGATTCCGAACTGGCTGAAAACTATGCCAACATTATGGACAATATCCTTGAAGGATCTGTCTCTCACTATCACTCACGAATTGCTTTAGAAGAAACTGTGTTTAACCTCGAAATTACCCCGCTTATTTCACGAGAGATAACTCAAGGCCTTCTCTTCAATGTGACGGACATTACTGAGTCAGTTAAGATGGAGCGGGAGATAGCGGCGCTTCAAAAGGCAGAGGGGTTAAGGCTTTTAGCAGCCGGAGTTGCGCACAACTTTAACAATGCCCTGCAGGCCATTATCGGGCAAGCATCCGTAGTGGTAAACCATCCAGATAAGACTGAACTCACAAAAAAGGCTGGGG
>RFKT01000139.1 GCA_003694225.1 Candidatus Dadabacteria bacterium | reverse complement strand
GCATACACTTTGGGTTTTATATGGACTTTTGCTCTTCTTTTAAAAGGCGATTTATAAGCGTTGGTTGCGATGAAACAGAGGAAAAAGTACAGCGTAGCTGGGAGGAGAAAACCTACTCCAACGATGAGAAGACTTACACAGCGCTGGTTGTTAATGCCAGCTCCGCAATGGCCAAAGAGATTACCTTGGCGCTCAGCCTGAAAACTCCCGGCTGCTCCATCATCTATTCGCCGGGAATAAAGATAGCGGCTTGGATTTTAGGGAAAAAAGATGTAGACCTTGTGGTTTCAAGCCCTGTGCTACCCGACGGATCTGTAAGCGCGCTTGTACCACTTTGCAAAAGCAAGCCCACTCCTCCAGATCTTGTGGTTGTGGGTGCAGAGGAAGGGAATAGCCGGAGTTTAATAGGAGATGCCGGGTATTTATTCCGCTCCATAAAGAGATTTGGCGGTGCCGACACACAAAAAGCAGAAAAAGGGCAGGATGATCCTATAAGATCATTAGGAGCTGATATCCGCAATGATCTCAATAATCCCCTCCAGGAGATTGTTGCAATGGTTTTTGTAGCAAAAGCTACAAAGGAGATCTCGCCTGCCACAGTAGAGGCTCTAGAAGCTATAGAGCGAGCTGCTGAAGGGATGGCGGATACCATAAAAGGAATCGAGGATCGGATAAGGTCTTGTCCTGTTGCCCGGTGAAACTCTTCTAACATTATACTATTAATTAATTATTTTACCACGAAACTAACATACGAGAACACGGAGGAGATTAAACAACAAGTTGTTTGATCCCATCCTTCAGTCTCTTCACATTAAAGTTTATCAGCAACCTTACCTTTATTTCACTTAAGTTAAGATAAGTAATAAGTTGAGCTTGATGAATTGGTCGCAGTGCCTCAACACTTTTAAGCTCAACAATTAATGAATCATCTGCCACCAAATCAAGTCTATAACCACACTTCAGCGGTAGGTTCTTATATTCTACTGGCATAGGCACCTGTATCTTTACTTCGAAACCACTTAATCTCAGTTCTCTTGCTAAACATTGCTCATAAGCAGATTCCAGCAACCCTGGTCCAAGAACACTATGCACCTTAAAAGCACAACCAATCACCTTATTTGATAACTCATCAAATTCAATCACTTCGTGCTTCTTCGTGTCCTTCGTGGTTAAAAATATTACTCGTGCTTACTATAACTTTCGCTAAATATTATGGACACCGACGGGAACTTGGTAAAATTCGGAATATTTGTCTGACCCTTTGTTTATCGCTCTCCTTATGATTTTGACCTCCATGTCAAAATACTCGTGATAATTTTGACATAGATATCAAAATAAAGATGACCTAGAAGCAATAAAAGTCAATATAGTAAGGCCGTTATATTTGTGCCCCCTAAAAATCCAGGGACCAGCGATCTCCTAATGGGATTTGAAAGAGAGTTTTCTCAGACCCTAGGCTTAGGCAAGATATATTGGGTTACAAGCTCTTCCCGCTTTGATTGCAGCTCAAGGTTGCTAAGGAGTATCGCTGGAGATATTGTGCTCACCGGGATGAATCCTGACTCAGCTCCGCAGTATCCGTTGTGAAGCTCTTGGGTGTCTCCGATTGCGATTATGTTATTTAACGCCTGAAGGGGCGTCCCTACAAAATCCACCCCTCTTACACACACCTCAGATCCATCAGGATAGACCAGCTTTGCATAAGAGATCTCACCTGAAAAAGCCTGAAAATCATACTCCGAAGTTTCTGTTTCTCCGCCCATCGTCTCATATATGATAATTCCAAAAGGCTTTCTCTGCCGTTTTACCTCCCTTATAAGCTTTCTTTTTAACTCCTCCATCGATAGAGGTTTTGAGCCCTCTGCAATCAAAACAGCCATACGGCTTATAGGCCTTTCATGTTTTTTTGCGCGAGCGTGGCCGTTTGGCTTAAACCCTCTCTTTTCAAATGCAGCTCTTGTGCTGAGAAATCCTTTCAAAAAGCCGTCTTCCACCAAAAGGGTGTCCTGAGCAGGAGTGCCCTCATCGTCGTAGTCGTATGCTCCTATACACCCCTTTCCATTGAACTTTTTAAGGGTTGGGTCGTCCCTTACGGTTATCCCAGCCTTTATGATTTTTTTCCCTATTTGTCCTTTAAAGGTCTGCCCCTCACTGGTCGATAGAAGCCTGCTTCCTTCTAGCCTGTGTCCTAAGGCTTCATGTAAAAGCACACCAGCGGGGATCGGGTATAAAAGGGCCGGCCCGGAAAATGAGTGGATCCTTTTTGCAGAGGCAAGTTCAAGGAGTTTTCGGTGCTTTTCAAGTATCAGAGCCTTAAACTCCTTTGTGGTAGGAAAATCGCGTTGAGTAGTGCAGTTAAACACTATCTCCTGTTCAAGGTTTAAGCCTTGGCTTGTAAGGTGCCTTAAGGTTGCACAAAGGGAGAACACTTTGGAGTGTTGCACTATCGTGCTTCCTTCAGAATTTACAAAGATCTTTGTTACCTGACTTGAGTCAAACTCAGCCCAGCCGCTTGTAACCTTGGGAAGGTCTGAGATCCACTTTGATATGTTTTTGCAGAAACGCACCCATTTCTCTTCATCTACGTACTCAGCCCTTGAATAAGTTATTGATTTTATGGGTGGAAGTTTTGTAAATGAGGCAAATTCCCTGTTTTGATCAACTGTTGAGATGCTGGATGATTTCCTTTCATTATATGCGGCTATCGCCTCTCTGTATTTAGCGTCTGTAAGCCTCCATATACACAATCTCAATCCACTATAGTCTCTGTCATCAATTGGCACGCTTACATGGTTGTAAGATTCTACTTCTTCATCGTTATCAAGTAGCCCGCCTTGGGTGACCTGATCGTATCTGTAGCTTCCCACTCTGATATCACAGTAAATGTTTCTAGTTCTGTCTGAACGCCTTCTGAAGGTTGAGCCTCCGCTTGCCCAAGTGTTAAACCACTGAGTGTCCCTTAGGAGAAATGAAGCGTAATAGATCTTTGGAAATCCCGGTATATGCATGCGCATGCTTCGACGGAGATCCTTCCTTAGTATCTTTACCAGTTTGTCAATCTTAGATCTTGAAAGCATCTTTTTTTAACGCATTAAAAACTCTGAATTAGCTGAAATCAATCAACCTGAAGGCAGACGAAAGCTCCGGGATCTATAACTTTAGATGAGTTTTAGAGGTCTTTGGAAGGGGATGATTGAAGCAGATAACCACCTGAGATCACAGATAAAAACCTCTTCTTTAAGTTAAACGCAGTTATATTTTAGCGATGGGAGCTTTTAGAGACGAAGTCAGCTAAAATCATTTCGTGTGACACTTAGCTTGTGTAAGAGCAGGCGCCAAAAGAACCTTTAAAAACTCCCTTAGCATTTTTTTTGAGTTTCTCCCCTTTAGTTCTGTAAGAGATGTAAAGTGAGTCGAGTATTGGATCTGTTCATGCGCCGCAGATAGTAAAGTGGAAGAGAGCGCCAGAGGAAATTTAAATTTAGGATTTATACTCAAGATAATATCCCCTATTGATCTAAGAAGCACCCTATACTCTTTTGTGCAGCCACCTTCCTGCTCGGCCTTATTGATAGGAAATACTTTCTTTGATTGAGACATTACAACTCGGCACAGTAGTTTTTCATCAACAAAGGGAGTTGCGGGGTCATCTGTGCCGATCTCTGTAAGAACAGAAAGAAGGGCCTCAATTCTCTCTTTGCGGCCTTTGTGAAACCTTAAGATCATATCTATTCTAAACTTTATCCACCCCCAGTAAAGGGCTGTAATATATTGGAGAAATTGCCTTTTGTTTTTGAAATATCTATAAATCGAGGCCTCAGGTGAGCCAATCCTTGTACCTAGTTTTTTAAATGTAAAACCCTCAAACCCGAGCTTGTCTAGGAGCTTAACCCCCTCCCCTATTATCCGCCTTCCAAGCTCACTTTCCTGCGGGTCTCTCAGATAAAGCCCCTTTGATACTTTAATGGTTAAAAGCTGCACTGGCACAGTTACCTCCATGTAGAGAGCTTATTTTAGCTATGGCTTTTGCAAGGGAATGTGCAAGGTGAGACCTAGGAACAAACTCAGGCACCAACTTGCAGCTTCTAAGTCTTTCAAGCCAATCCCTGTTTATGCCGCATATCCATATTACTACTCCCTTTATATGCAAGAGTTTACAAACCCCTTCTATCGCAAAGAGAAGCCCCTCTTCAGGATAAGGGTGTTTAGAGATATCTATCACAAGATTATCCCCAGCTCCTAGCCTTTTTATAGTATGGCTGACTGAGGATCCGAAGTTAAACGACATAGAACCATCAAGTATTATTAACCTACCTTTCTTCATAACCACCCCTCTTAAAGCTTAAGATAGTATTACTATTATTTAGTATAGCATTACTATCAAAGATAAGAAATAAATTTCTCCCTACTGATAATTTTGCTTTATTTTCAAATGGTTATAGAGGCGTACTAGCAGGCGCCCCCCTCCCTATTCTCTACTTTTTAGTAATATCTCTACAAGTCTATTTAATTCAGCCTGAGAAAAGTAATGGATCTCTATCTTTCCACGGCTGTTGGGGAGGTTTTTAATTAGCACCTTAGTGCCTAAGATAGCCCTTAGCTTATCCACAATTTCCGGATAATCTGTAAAACGAGATTGCTTTAGCCCTTTTCCTTTTAACGCTGGGGCTTTCGCGCCTTCCAAGGGAGCTGTTTGAGATACCAGTTTTTCCAAAGCTCTTACAGAGAGTGATTCTTTAATCGCTTTTCTTGCAAGGCTCCGCCGCGCTCTTGAGTCTCTTACAGAAAGAAGCGCTTTTGCATGTCCAGTTGAAAGCCTTCCATCTGCCACCATCTCCTGAATTTCTTCTTCCAAAGCAAGGAGCCTTAATAGGTTTGCAACAGTTGCTCTATCCTTTCCTATTCTCTCAGCCACATCTTTCTGGGTGAGGGAGTACCTATCCATAAGGGATTTATACCCTTTTGCCTCTTCAATAGGATTTAGGTCGGCCCGCTGTACATTCTCCATAAGAGCGGCTTCAAGAGCCTCCCAATCGCTAAAATTGCGTATAATAACAGGGATATCCGCAAGCCCAGCTACTTTCGCCGCCCGCCATCTCCTCTCTCCAGCCACAATTTCGTAAAGACTGGGGTCATTCCTACATGGTCGTACAACTATAGGTTGAATCACCCCCATGTTTCTGATTGAAGAAGCAAGCTCTTGTATATCACTCTCCCTAAAGGTTTTTCTCGGCTGGGAAGGGTTGGGGACAACACTTTGTAGAGGAACCAACCTTATAGCCGAGCCTCTCTCATCTACTGAGTCTAGATCTGTAAGCGCACTCCCTTCCCCTCCCTTTCTTTCAGATTCCGCACGGAGTTCATCTAT
>RFKT01000138.1 GCA_003694225.1 Candidatus Dadabacteria bacterium | reverse complement strand
GTTCAGAATAACGCCGCTGCGGCTGAAGAGTTAACAGCTTCTGGACAGGAGCTTGTAAAGGAGGCTAAGCTACAAGGAGAGATAGTACAGCAGCTAGTAAGGCTTCTTTACAGTCAAGGCCAAGATTTAAGCCCGGAGGCCTCTTTTGTTGGAGAAACGACGATTAAAGTAATAGGGGATGAGAACGGAAAGGCTAATGAAAGCATATCCAGCTTTGGCGATAGCAACTTTGATAGGGATGGTTCAGCAAAGCTACATTAAAAATTCCTAGCCACAGCACCATAAATGGCGGCGCAACCCTTTCGCCCTCTATGGCAGTTTTAAAAGAGATGCGCCACTAATTTAGAATCGGTTCTTAGAGCCCATCAACCTTTATTACGCGCACGTCGCCGCCAGATGCTGCGGAATCATCCACAACAGCTATAGCGCCTTTGTCGGCCATTACTGCCTTAACAGCAGAGGATGCATCAAGCTTTGAGGGCTCTGACTGAATCTTCTGCTGGTATATAAGTTTCAGATACAATCTGCTAAGAGCTTCCTCGCTCTTTATGCCTATAGCAGATAAAAGCTTAGCCATTTCAGAGCTTCCGGATTGAGGAAGGACTAGCTTTACAGGAGTTCCATCAATCCACCGCCTTCTTTTGCCTTTGTAGAGCTTGCCTAGATCCTTTAAAGACACACCCTTAACAGGGTTTGCCTTGTTTACTATAACAACGGCTTCTGCGACCGCCGAAGATGCTACCAATAAGGCAACACAGATTGCCGATATAAATGTCTTCGCTGTCATCTAACCCTCCCTTATAAACTAAAATGCAAATGACGCTTGCACTGTTCCCGCATGAGATTCCTCTGAATCTGTGTCAAGGAACCTATACTCGAACTTAAGCGCAACATAAGCTTCCAGATCCCACCTTATGCCGACTGTGTGCTGATCTGAGTCTTCTACTCCCGGCAAGCCGGTAAAGAAAGGATCTCCCGATTCAATGCTAAGCCTGTCATAACGGTAGTAGGGCTTCCATGAATCTATGGAATAAGCGATCTGTGCATATGCCCCGTAATGGTCAAATGTGCCGGCGGCATCATCATCGTGGTTTACAAATTGGATTTCTCCAATTAACTCCCAAGGATAGCCTGTATAGTAGATGTGAAAGCCATATATAAGCTCATCTATCTGCGATGCTCTGCCTGGAGTTGCGGGATCCGATGGGATCCTATCCCAGACTATATTGGCCCCCACTCCGAAATCTTCCACCGCTTCCGGCTGGTATGTGAGCATCAAGCTTACCATCTTGCTGTTATTTGCGTCCGTAGTAAGCTGGACTTCATCAGTAATCTTTCCGCGTCCGTTTGCAACATTTGCGGTATAGGCGAGCTGCCCATCAGCTAGAGCTCCTGAAGCCTCAAGCCCAACGAAGTGTACCGGAAGTATTCCACCGTCGTCTTCAAACAGGTAGATGATGGGCCTATCTGTTGTGGTTTGAAGCCATGTGCCGTGATGGAACCGCTGATTCCAGTATCCTAAAGCGGTGTGGCCTCTGCCCGCAGCTAGGTTAAATTGTTCAGATTGAGAAAACTTAAGCAAAAGTCTTTCAACATCCAAGGTGCTTTCCCCCTCGTCGGTAAACTCAAAGACAGTTTCGTTAAGAAAACTGAACCTATCTGAAAGCTGAGAGGTGATAAAGAGATCCACTCCTCCGTTAGCAAAGTTATTGGATGTATCTTTGCCTCCCGGACCGTCAAGGTTGACCTGTTCAACATCATATTGAACGTGGCCAAATCCGTGTAGATCTAACGCCAACTTCTGGGGTCCGGCATAGACCGAAGCAATCGGAAATATGCCGAAAAGCAGTCCTAACATTAACGCTTTTCTTCTCATAACACTTTCTCCTGTTTTTTACTTTGCAATTTTCCAATAGTGGTATACCCGACAAAAGGTAATCCCGAATTATAAGGCTACTTTTCCGCACGTGTCTATACAGTTTTTTTGGGGGACAAGTGAGATATCACTGCGTAGCCAAACGTTGTTTTGACATATATAGTTAACCCATTCTCTAAAACTACATCTCCACCATAATTGTAACAGGCCCATCGTTTTCAAGTGAGACAACCATATGTGCTCCAAAGATACCGGACGCTACGGTAGGGATACCTGTTTCCTTGAGGAATGCCACAAACTTTTGGGATAAAACTTTAGCTTGGTCAGGCTGGAGGGCATTAAAAAAATCGGGCCTTCTTCCCTTTTTTGTGTCAGCGTAAAGGGTAAATTGGGGCACAACTAAGGCGTCGCCATTTATATCCAATAAGGAGAGGTGAAAGCTACTATCTTTGCCGGGAAATACCCGGAGATGGGCTATTTTTTCTGCCATTTTCCTTATTACAGTTTCCGAATCACCCTTCCCAAATCCGGTTAAAAGCAGCAAACCTTTTTCTATGGCTCCTTTAATTTGGCCATTAACAGTGACAGAAGCCCTGTTTACCCTTTGGAGTAGCACCTTCATAGCTTTTCTCCCATTAAAATATATAGAGTCCGAATCTTAATATATATGAAAATCGAAAATCCAACGGCACAAGCAATTTTACCCAGATAATTGCAACTTGTGGTATAACCAGCTAAAAACAAAGGATAATTATTCGTCAGTTGCTTGTAATTAGCGTGAACCGTGAAAATTGCACCGAGATTTATAGTTTTGTAGCTAATTGGTATATTATTTACGTGGATCAAAAGGCTCTATTTCACTGATTATGTTATGGGGAAGGGCGAGTTTCTTGGACATAAAGCATATAAAGCATCTATTCGTGCTTGGTGTTTAGTTTGCTTGTTCTTGTAGTCGGTTAGGGGAGGAAAGATGCTTAATCGCCACTGGAGATTTGTAAAGATTGCCGAAAGAGTTGGCGATGCAGTTATTATCACACTGAGCTTTATACTTGCATATTATGGCAGAGCTTCTGTTATTTATTGGAATGAAAAGCTATCGTTAGGGCTTCGCTTTGGAGGAGATGTTGTCGCTCCTCTCTCTCAGTATCTTTTCCTCTTAGTCGTTGCATTGCCTCTATTTTTGTTTTTATTTACAGCGGCAGGTACATACGATCGGTTCAAGGTTATATCGAGCTGGAAGCTGCTCGGAATCTCGCTTCTATCATCTGTGTTGGTTTTCTTTGCGCTAGCGGCACTTTTATATACATTCAAGATTGATTTAAGCCGCTTGGTAGTCGGGCTATTTTGCCTTTTGTCTGGGCTATCTGTTACTGCGGAAAGATATGTTGTTAAGTGGCTCCTTAGCCACTGGCTTGGAAGCGGTAGGAATAGTAGGAATATTCTTATTATGGGAGCGGGGGCACAAGGTAAAGAATTGGCTAAGGCTATAAGCAAACAAAAAGAGCTTGGCATCTCTCTTGTCGGCTTTGCTGATTATAAAAAAGGTAAGTCTGAAGGGGGCAAGGAGGTTATAGCATCGGGAGCTGAAGAGCTTGAAAACGCCCTTAAGAGGCATGCTGTGGATGAAGTTATCTTTACTGATGTAAGAAATCACCTCGATGAAGTGGAAGAGATGCTGATTCTTTGTTCTGAGGAAGGGGTATATACGACAATAGCCGCAGATCTCTTTAGCGTCGGTATGGCACGTTCAGAGGTTAGCTATTTTGGGAAAATACCGCTCGTACATTATCAAACACCTCCTGGAGACAGGTGGGATCTTGTACTGAAGAGATTGATAGATTTTGTTGGATCGGCCCTGTTGCTGATAGTACTTTCTCCTCTATTTCTGGCAATAGCTATTGGGATACGGATTATGTCGCCCGGCCCGATAATATTCAAGCAAAAAAGGGTTGGGCTTAATGGCCGCCTATTTTGGATGTATAAATTTAGATCAATGAAGGTTGGTGCTGAAGAGGAACTGAAGGAACTTATCGAAAAAAATGAGATGGATGGGCCTGTATTTAAGATGAAAGACGACCCAAGAGTTACTCCTTTTGGCAAGTTTTTGCGGAGATTTTCACTGGATGAGCTTCCTCAGCTTTATAATGTACTAAAAGGGGATATGAGTTTAGTGGGGCCGAGGCCTCCTGTGCCATCTGAAGTTGGGCACTATGTAAGACGGTATAAGCGGAGGTTGAGTATGAGGCCGGGTCTAACTTGTATCTGGCAGGTAAGTGGTAGAAATGAGATCAAGGATTTTGATTCTTGGGTGAGGCTTGATATGGAGTATATAGATAACTGGTCTCTTGCTCTTGATTTTAGGATTTTGCTGAGAACTATCCCCGCCGTGCTGATGGGGTATGGAGCGCGTTAAGGCACGCAGAAGATCAACGCATCATCGATTAGTGACCAAGATCTTTGTCTGAAGGGTTTGATGTTTAACAAAAGATAGTGGCTATCTGTATTTTTCCGTAAGATCGAGTATGTGCGGTATGATAGAGGAGAGGGTGGGATAGGTCGTTACGTTTATCAATATTAATGGCAGGATTATATCGACAAGCCCGTCTGCAGAGGATACTTTGGTTGCCAATATCCAAAAGATAATACTTCCAACAACAATTGCTGCGGAAAATGATAAAAAGATGTGAGGGACTACAATAGCTGCAGCTAATATCAGGAGGCCTAAAGAAGGACACTTTATTCTTGTAAGAAAGAATACAACCCATAGCAAAAATGCTTCAACCAGTATACAGACCCCTGTAACCATAGACAGTGCGATAGGATCCAAGGTAAACATGAGATCTTGCATCATAGTAATGTAACTTTAAGTGCAACCAGTCTCTGTGTACAGATAAGATCTGCCACATCCCCCCGAATACAAATCTAACAAGTCTCACCTATTAAGATCGTGTTACACCACCTTTTATAACCATTTGATATTTAAGAGCTTTTGTAACTGCGGCACGATCTAATGGCGCGGTGACCTAGCAAATCTCATAAGTTTTCTAATATATTGAATTTTATGACAAAATTTTTGGGTGTCCATTTTTACACAGAACTTAACATTTTTCACTCATCGTCCGATATTGATAAGTGTAAGGGGTCTTTCATACGTAAAGTGAAAGTGATATTGAGCCCTTGAGGTTGTTATTTTAACGGTTTTTTCAAAGTATAGGGGGTGTAACGGCCTATGGGAGTTCTTGATAATGTCGACAAGAACATGAGGATATTGGTAGTTGATGATTTTTCAACTATGAGAAGGATAGTGAAGAGTTGTCTTAGGCAGCTTGGGTTCTCGAATGTTGCTGAGGCTGAGGATGGGGAGGTTGCTTGGGCTAAGCTTAAAGAAGAAGATTTTGATTTCATTATCTCTGACTGGAATATGCCGAAGATGATGGGAATAGACCTGCTAAAGCAGGTAAGAGCTGACGAAAAGTATAGCAAGGTTCCTTTCTTAATGGTAACTGCTGAGGCTCAGAAAGACAACGTCTTGGAAGCGGCTAAGGCGGGGGTAAGTAACTATATTATTAAGCCGTTTACCGCTGATATACTTCAGCAAAAGATGGAGGCTATCTTCAGCAAATAGCTGTTTCCCTAAGCTAAAGATGGACACCCAAAAATTTTCTTATAAATTCAGTCTGTTATGGAGAGCTTAAAGCCCCCACCTCCTTGAATTGGTAGGTTCGGCTGAAGGGATATAGTAAAATAGTGTTTATGTCTCAATATGATGATAGAGATGAGCATAAATCTGGGGAGTATGATCGCCCGTTAGATCCGCTAGAGTTTGCTGATGCGAGAATTTCAGCAAAAGGTTCGCTTGCTGTCGCTAATGTAAATGATTATATTGCGGCGCTTTATACTTACGCTCAGATTGCGCTTAGGAGTGGTGAGCTGAGATTGGCTCGAATATTTAACGGAAAGGCCAATATGTATGCCTACTTAAGGGATCGGCAGGTAACAGGTGAGCCAAAAACTGTGCTAGAGGTCCTTGAGCCTATACGCTCTCGCTCTATAAAGCCTGAAATAGTTAAGTTCTGGATTGAAGAGGGCTGGTTGCAGGATAGGCTTGAGCTGAGAGCTGTAGCGAAAGGCTATCCGGAATTTAAGGAACTCTCGGAAGATGTGGCATTTGGGAGTGTTGAAGAAGATGAAATGTAATCATTTTGGAATGGTACTTTGGAATTGGAATGGTACGGGGTAACTTCATTTTGGAATGGTACGGGGTAACTTTGCCTTAAGGGTTGCCAGTTAAATCAAAGGGTTAACTTTCACCTTAAAAAGGTACGGGGTAACTTTTTACCTAAATAGCTCCGTGCGTTGACCTATGGAGCGTAGGCTTCTAGCCTGCAGGAGGAGCTCCGGACAGGCAGCCTGCGCACATAAAAAGATTACCGCCAGATGCACCAGTTTTCTCTGAAATGGTACTGGACTACTTTTGCAGCAGATCTGGGTGTCCTTCCTTTCAGGGATTTTTCCTTTCAGGGATTTTTTGACGTGAAAAGGTGCGGGGCTACTTTATTAAGCGAGGTAGATCCGCGCTTTGACCCATGGAGCGTGGGCTTTTAGCCTGCAGGGAGAGATTCCGACAAGCAGGATGCCTGCCCCCCATTGCCCCCCATAAAATAGACCACTGTCAGGGTGGTGCCAGGCTACTTGACGTAAAATGGTGCGGGGCTACTTGGTATTGGAATGGTACGGGGTAACTTTGCCTTTGAATTGTTCAGCCAAATCAATTGGTTGGCTTCTACCCCCCAAAAGGCACGGGGTAACTTTTCCATAAATTTGAGTGTCCTTTTGCTTGCCTTTCTCCTTAAATCACCCGCAAAATCAAGAGGTTGGTCTTTGCACAGATTTGGGTGTCCCTTCTTTCAGGGATTTTTTTACATCATTCCATGACTCAGTGATTATGGTTAGGTGGTCGGCATTGGGAAGGTAAACAGTGTGTATTGTCTCCCCCTTATAAGACCTTACTAAGTCTAGGCTGTGATGGAAGGGGACAACAGTGTCCTTTTCTCCGTGAGCGATAATCAGGCGAGTTTTGGTAAGCCCCGATACATATCTTATCGTAGGAAACTCATACCTTACAAAAGGCTTCAAAATCCTCAGAAAGGGGCGGTCCCTTACTACATCCTTAAGCGAAGTAAAAGGTGCATAGAGAATCAGGGTGTTTGCCCCATACTTCTGAGCTAATCTGGCGGCTGCGCTTGACCCAAGCGAATATCCAACTATTACCAGATCTTCAGGGCTAATCCCCTCTTCCTTTGTAACATATTCCAGTACTGCTTCTGAGTCTTCGTAGACCCCCCATTCAGACGGCCACCCGGAACTGTGTCCGTATCCCTTGAAATCAAATGAGTAAGAAGATATTCCGATAGATGCAAACATCTCTTGTACATGATAAAACGTATCTACGGTATCTCCATTTCCGTGGATGAGTATAGCAATCTTTCTAGATTTAGAAGAGGAAGGAGAAAATTTCCAAATTTCTATCTTCGAATCCCCAGATTCCAAGAATACGCTTTTTATATCCTTGGGCAGAGGGGAATGCCTTTTGCCTTTTTGTTTTATTAATGAGGTTACGGCAACAGGAAATATCTGCGCATCCTGAGTCACCACCAGCAATGCAAGGAGAGCAATTATTATAAGTGCAAATTTTAGTGCGAAAGCCATGGAAATAGAATACGCTCACCAGTATATAATAAGTCAGTCTAATGCCTTCTTTATTGATACCAGATTAAAAATCGCCCCAGAAGTGACAAGTTTATTATTTTTTATTTTCTCTGCTGGAAACTCAGCTACAAGACCCAAAGACGATGTGCCTATACTTACATAGGTTGCTCCAAGGGCAAAGAGCGCTTTTATATATTTTTCAATTTTCGAAGGAGGCGGCAGGACTTCTTCATTAAAGGACTCATAGGGTTCCTTTACCGTTCCGGTAAAAGGGACAATAACGGCTATTCGGTTTTCATCTATCGCTTCAATACTATAATATTCCCCCATAAGGCTCCCACGGCGGTCTTGGAAAGCCTTCGAGTCTGTTTTTGGAGTTTGAGGAAGCGCGTAAGGATTATTTCTCTCCCTTATCTGTGAATACAGGAAATATATCCCGAGGCCAAGCGCAATAGCGTACCAGAAGGCATCTTTTTCGCTAACTCCTTCTAGGCTCAACCCCTTGAACAATCCGTGCTTTTTGTATTTTGAGATTTTTTGCAAGGCTTGCCTCTTAGGATGAGGCGTTTTCCTATAGTCTGCCGCCTTAGAGCCGGGAGGAACTATATAAAAATCCAAAAAATTGCTAGAATACGTCGTTCCTTTAGAGAGCTCCTTACAATACACCCCCACTTTATACTTGCCCGGCTGTAGATCTTGAGGAATATAAGCGGTGATTTCCGCATCACTCCACTTAATAACCCTTAGCTTATTTACAGAGCCTCTATTGATAACCGGCACCTTTCCACCCTGTGATGCCCCCCATTTTCCTATTAACGTCACTTTGGATCCCGCATATCCGCTGGAAGGTAGAATCTTCCTCAAATATATCCTGCAAGGCTCTGCCCTGCACTCTGAATGTGTGGTTATAATTGTAGACGCAACATAGAAGAGAAGGTACAGAAGAGGTAATTTATTGCGTTGGGAGGTGGATAACTTACACTTTGCCTTCAAGGTATTCGTGTCCGCAATGACAGAAAAAAGAAAGTTGGTGAGGGCAGGATTCGAACCTACGTAGGCATTACGCCGGCAGATTTACAGTCTGCTGCCTTTAACCACTCGGCCACCTCACCAGACGGGTATATATGAGTATACTT
>RFKT01000137.1 GCA_003694225.1 Candidatus Dadabacteria bacterium | reverse complement strand
GGGCATAGCTTTGTCCATTCAGAGGCCATATCTTTCCTCCCCAGCCAGAAACGCAAGTTTTAGCAGCTAGCGGTGAATGGTTCGGAGAGATATTTAGCAAGTTCGGAGTAAGCTTTCCGGCAGCAAGATCATTTTGTGCGCACTCCATAGGAGTTACAGCGCCGCTTCCCGGAAGAGCTGTCTCGGTAAATTCAGGTATACGCCATAGGAGCTCATTTGGATATACATCAGTTTTAAAGGGTGGATACTCTTGCCAAGATGTGCAGTATTTGGGCAAAAAAGAGAGTATGGCTGGCACTATATCGTCATCTGTTGACCAAAGGTGTGCCTCACTGTAAAAGTGATTTCTTTCCGAAGTTTGCCTCAGACCAGCCCTTCTTTGTTGGTTTTGCCCTATATCCAAATGAGATACAGATGAACCTGAGCCTGCGGCCAGTATCAATTCAAGAGTGTCGTACCATAGTTCATAATCGGCATAAAGGACTTGTGTAGTAGCAGGATCTTCATATCTGGATTCCCCCACATTAGGCACGTTTTCTACAAACTGCACTGGCAGCCTGTATTTCCACAATATCCCTGTTCCACCTCTGCATCCTCCCGGAACCATCTGGAGATCTACGCACTCTATCTCTGTAAATATCTGGGCATAAAGCGCGCCCCAATTTGCAACAAAATCAGGAGCCCCGTTTAAATACTGAGGGGTGTGTGAAGGTATTGAAGAAGTAATTTCCTGAGCGAGTCCATAGAACGCCCAACCCTGCCAAAGCAAGGTCAAAAAAAGGAGATGGAGAAATTTGTTGCCAGCCATCTAATCCTTCAATTTCCCTGTCAACAACTGTCCAATTAAACTTTTTCATTCTCTAAAACCTTATTTCTAATTAAAAACTTAAAACAAACCGTCCTAATGCAGACTCAGCAGGTGCCTGCGTTTGAAAAGCCAACCTAAGATTTATTGTGAACCGTTTTGGAAAACCTTAATGTCTTCGAGAAGAGCGTAGCTGTTTAATTTCCTTGAAAAGCTCTTTATGTTTGAGGTCCTTTTTTGTTATTCGCCAAGCTGTATTGCCTTCCCGTACCAGAAGACCTCTTTTATCCCATATAACCCGTGAGGGAAGGCAATGCACTTTAAATACCTTCGCTAAATGCCGCAGGTGTTTTTTAAAGGCGCTACCATCTATAGGCGCCGTCTTATAAGGCCATATCTCAGCCGCTCTGGCATCCAGCGGATCTTCAGCGTCATAAAAGAGGATATCTATATCCAGTTTGCTTCCTATTGCTGACCGTTTTCTAGGAAGAGTTTTCTTCTCGTTCCTGACACGGCTTTTTGCACACTGTACAAGAGAATATCTTATCTCTTTATTTGAATCCGTTCTCTTCCGCTGAAGAAGCTTCTGCCGTATGCGGTTGAAGGCTGAGTTAAACTTTCCCTTTAACTCGCTTTCATCCGGTTGAGCTTCTCTAAACTTGGCGCTGACCTCTCCACGATAGTGAGCCTTGCGCAGATCTGTGGTTTGTAAAAGAGCTCCTCTCTGGGGATTGTTATTGTGGGATATTGGCGTTGTGTATCCTATAGATGAGGAAAAAAATATAAGGAATGTAAGCGTATTACGTATTATTTTCGGGTAGCAAAAGTTTGCCATCACTCCCCGCTCTCCCCTCTTATTCTTTGTTGTAGGTAAAATGGCACTTTAATTTTCCAACAAGGTGCTCTAGCCTCTGCTAGGTGTTATTGCATCATAACTTGTAAGTGTGCTTTATTCTTGAGATAATTTTAGGATGACTCACAAAGAGCTTACATTGAAGGAGATATATCAAACTGACAAGAAGATAGTTTCACTGGAGTTTTTCCCCCCTAGAAATGAGGATGATCTTCCCTCAACCTTTTCGTTGATGGAATCGCTGGCACAGTATCCCATTGGATTTATGAGTGTCACCTATGGAGCTATGGGCAATACGAGGAGCCTTACAAGGGAGATGGTAAGTTTTATTCACCACAGGCTTCAAGTTCCTTCAGTTGCCCATCTTACCTGCGTTAATCACTCTGTATCTGACATTGACAACATTCTTGACGGGCTGGCCGCATGGGGAATAAAAAACGTCCTGGCTTTAAGGGGAGATCCGCCAAAGGGGCAAAAGGGTTTTGTTCCTCACCCTGAAGGTTTTTCATCTGCTTTAGAGCTTACTCAGCACATTAATCAAAGAGGCGAATTTAGTGTAGCCGTTGCGGGTTATCCTGAAGTTCATCCAGATGCAGATTCACCTCAGGACGACATAGAATACCTTGCCAAGAAGGTAAGAGCAGGGGCAGATCTTGTAATTACACAGCTTTTCTTTTCACCTGAGGTATATTTTAGCTTTGTAGAGAAAGCGAGGGGATTGGGAATTACTGTTCCAATAGTACCGGGTATAATGCCGATACGAAACCTCAAGCAATTAGATAAGATTGTAAGGATGTGCGGAGCTACAATCCCACCGGATCTTCGCAAAGCCCTTGGAGAGCTACAGGGCAGAAGTAAGGAGATAGAGAGATTTGGAATCCAGTACGGTACCCAGCTTTGCCAAGACCTTCTCAAGGGAGGAGCGCCTGGAATACACTTTTTCACACTCAATCGTTCCCGTCAGGTACAGGAGATTATCCGTAATTTAGAGGATTGGATAAGATCTTAAAAGCTTAAATTAAAACAGGTTGGTTGGCTTCCAATCTTTGAAAATACCCCACAAAAAAACAGTTAACATATTGATCTATTTCGAACATTCATTCTAACTGTGTATCGATGCAGGTTAGTTTGCTTACTAAAAAAGTTACACTAAATTTAACCAGGAGTTCATAATTAGGCACAGAAACAGTTAAAAGAGTAATAATAAAGATAGAGGGCAAGTAGCGCCTTCAGGGGGGTTGAAGCCCCGTGAAAGTGTTTGCATTCAGATAGGTGTATAGG
This sequence comes from Candidatus Dadabacteria bacterium, assembly GCA_003694225.1. Taxonomy (GTDB): domain Bacteria; phylum Bdellovibrionota_C; class UBA2361; order UBA2361; family J135; genus J135. Next base: position 923 of record RFKT01000137.1, on the reverse strand, counting down.
TAAAATTTATTAGGAAGCTCAGGCTGTTATAATCTTACACACACAGCTAAGGGTTTTGATGCCGCCAAGTTTGAAATAAGGAGGTTGTGTCTTGCGTTCTTCTTTGATTGATAGGATCTCCGAGGCTGAAAAAGAGGCTTTGGGAAGGTTAAGCTTAGGAAAAAGGAAAGGCGGATTCTTTACATTTTTAACCCTTTCCATTTTAGCGCTTATACTTTGTTATGTGATATATGCTGGGGGGGTATACCTAATAAATGGCGGCTACTCTAACTCCGAGCTCGCTTCAAGCCTTACCCGCCATGATGCTTTTACAGATATCAGCGCTCAGTATGAAAGTTGGGTTTCAACAATAGCTGGTAAGGGAGCTGCTTCCCTCTTTAACAAGATCTCATCTTATCTTATAGCTAATGATTCCTCTTTTCCCCTTAAGGATACACTCGCTTCAAAGGCGTGGCATGGGCTTCATGTGGGGTTAATGCGGGCTTTCTTTATACTAATTTCATGGTGGAAGGTGTGGATTGTAGCTATTGTCGCATCCTTTTTCTTCTCTATTAGACGATGGGGGGTACACAGAGGTGAAAATATCCTGGGTATATTCTCGAATGGAAGGCTTTTCTATTCAGGGATAAAAATGAGCCTTAATAGGGTAACCGAAAGGGGAGAGCCTGATATCCATGTACCTGGCTTTGCTTGCCCAAAAAGCATTGGCAAGGTCAAGGCAAGATATAGCGAATTGGGAAAACTCCTACACAAATGGGGAGCTGATACGGAAACTAACTTAGAGTTGGCTGGGATAATCCTTGCTTATTCTCACTTGCCAGCATATGCGGCTAGAGGGGAGGCGGCAAAATTAGTTGAGAATACCTACCTGGGATGTGATCTTGCTACAAACGCATATCTCTTGGTGCAAAAGGCCTTAGAAG
>RFKT01000136.1 GCA_003694225.1 Candidatus Dadabacteria bacterium | reverse complement strand
ATAAAAGAGAGTGAGGGAGGCCTTGCAAGCAGGGTTATAGGGCAGTGGCAGCAAAATAAGAGGTTTTTAACCAAATCCCGCCGGCCTAAGGTGCTGTCTATTGATGGAGATGACAGTGAATTTAATAAGCTCGTAAGGAGCATCAGCCAAGATGTTCACCCTGGCACTGTTCTTTTTGAGCTGGAAAGAATAGGCGCTGTGGAAAGGACAAAGAACGGAGTTAAGCTTGTGGCTAGAGCTTATGTTCCAAAGCACAATCCAAAGGAAGGATTTCGGCTTCTATCTGAAGATGTCTCAGATCTAATGCTTACTATTGAAGAAAATATCTTTCTTAGGGATGACAACCCTAACCTCCATGCAAAGACCGAATATGACAATATAAGCGAGGAAGATGTGCCAAAGATTAGAAACTGGATACTTAAAGAAGGTGCCATACTGCACCAGAAGGCGAGAAACTTTATCTCCAAGTTTGATAGGGATTTAAATCCCAAAAAGAAGAAGACCAAAGGTCGCAGAATGAGAGTAGTCTTAGGCAGCTATAGCAGGATAGCCCCCTTAGATTGAACGAGAGACAGTTCTTTTAAGTTCTGTTTATCCCTACTTTACAATGCGGCTATTACGTGAAATGATCGCCTTTGGATTGAACGGTTAATTTCTGGATCTGAGGGTAATATGACTCCGAAAAAGTTTGTCCTCTGGGTGCTTGCCCTGTGTGCGGCTATGTTTATAGTCTTTGTGCTCCTTCCTATTACAACCATTTCCACAATTGCGATAGCGGCTAAATCTTTTGCTGGCAAATCAGAGATACAGCCAAAGAACGCCGTTGCTGTTGTAGAGGTTGACGGCATGATCTGGGATACAAAGGAGGTTATTGAACAGCTCTACGAACAAGCAGATAAGGATAATATTAAGGCGATAGTTCTAAGGGTTAACTCACCCGGAGGGGCTATAGGGCCTGCTCAGGAGATTTACTGGGCTGTTAAAAAAATTAGAGAGAAGAAGCCTGTCGTGGCATCTATGGGTGCTGTTGCCGCCTCTGGAGGGCTTTACGTTTCGCTGGGAGCCAATAAGATTTTGTGCCAACCGGGAACCCTAACAGGCTCGATCGGTGTGTTGCTTCAGCTTCCAAATGTAAGCCGGATAGCTGATCTTGTCGGATTCAAGATGGTTACTGTAACAAGCGGCGCTTTGAAAGATGCGGGGAACGCTTTTAGAGAGGTGTCAGAGAGAGATCTCAGGTACTTTCAGTCAACTGTAAATGAAGCCTATAAGGCGTTTGTAGAGGCTGTAGCAGAATCGCGCAATTTAAATATAGAAAAGGTTAAGGAGTTTTCTGATGGGCGGGTTTTGTTGGGATCTCAGGCGGTTAAACTGGGTTTGGTTGATGGATTTGGTGATGTAATGGATGCGGCAAGGGAGGCGCTTGCACTAAGCGGACATCCGCTTAAAAAGGGCGAGACACCGAAGCTTGTATATCCCGGAGACAAGATGAGATATTTAAGGAAGTTTCTACATAGCGCCCATAACCTGTGGCGCACCCTTGTCGGAGGTAAAATAAAATTTATGTATCTTATGGCGCCGTAGAAAAGCGCCAATTTTCCGCAGAACAGGGCGGCAAAACTCAGATTTTGCGAAAAAATCTTACTCCCATCCATCTTATTAGGATTAATTACTTGATATTACTGCTAATAATTTCTTTCTTATTGTATGAAGCAATACCCCCCAAATAGCTGATAAGGGGTATAGAAACTGGCCGTACAGCTTGTGCGGAGAGGATGTGTCAAGGCTTTTGGTACAGTATATGAGTTCAATATTCAGTTATAGCTTTCTCAGGAACTATTTTGAGTGGATTAAGACATGGAAAAGCTTGCCTGTTATCTCATGGGTGCGGGCTGCAGAGTGCTATAAAGAAGAAAAGTTTGCTTTAGCTGCGGAGTTATATGAGAAAGGTTTAGCATCCCATCCTTTTCATGAGGCAAGTTACTGTGCCCGCTTGGATCTAGCTCATTGCTACTTTAAAGAGGGAAGATATGAGGATGCAAAGCAAGAGCTCAAAGGGATGATTAATTTAATCCCAGAGCTGAAAGAGGCGTATGTAAGGCTTGCGCGTATCCATATATGGCTTGGAGAATACCTTGAAGCGGTTTGGACTATGAGAAGGGCATTAAGGGAGATTAAGCCAGACGGGGAGCTTGTGGGAATATTTTTGGGAGCTGTGTTGGATAATGGAGGGCCAGGGTATCTGCTTGACGAGGCTAGAGAGGCTTATAGGAAGCTAAGCGATAAGGAGAAACAGAACGAGAAATTAATAGTGAGCGCCATTAAGCTTGAGATATATAAGGGGGATTACCAAAAAGGCAGAAGCAAGCTTTCAAGTCTAGCCTCAGGGGCACACGCTCCTTTCGATGCGGTGCTTGCATACGGAGAAGTGCTGCTTAGAGAAGGGCGTATATCGATCGCCAGACAACACCTAAGGCGAGCACTACAAGCGGCACCAAATCACCCGAAGGTGTTGACTCTCTTTGCAAGCTCCTATCTAAAAAGTGGTCCCTACTACAATCCGGATTATGCAAAGCAGTTGGCAACATCTGCCTGCCAAAACTCCAACTGGAGTAGCCCGGAAGCGCTGCATATACTGGCAGAGAGCTATAAGGCGCTCGATGACAGGGTTACTGCCCTTGCTACAGCGTTAAGAGCGAAGGAAGCAGGAAGCAAGCTTCTTAGCAACTATCGGGATGTAAAGACCATTGAGGAGCTTATAAAGGCCTTAAGCCAGTCCAATCCAAATAGAATTCCTTAAGATCTGCTCTGTTGAGCATTTTTATTCCTTTTAGTATATTCCTAAGAGTGGAAAGTGTTGAGGAGATACTAAGGGCGTGGCAGGCATCTGTTCAGGCTTTTCCTGAGAGATTTGAGTCTGTAGAGGGAAGTTATGTTTTTCTCATAGGCACAGAAGGCTGGCGTTTAGATCTGAAAGGAAGCCTAGAGAAAGTTCATTGGTGTCGGGAAGAGATGGACAGTAGGTGTTGCGTTATCGAGATGTCAGAAGATCTCCTGAGGGGAATCTATGAAGGCTCAGCTAATCCACAGGCAGCTTATGCGAGGGGAGAGATAAATATAAAGGGCAATGTTTCGCTGGCTTTGGCGTCTTATCTCTTTATGGCTCAAAAATGATACATACATTGACAATCACTCCCGACAAAGACCCTAATGCGGTTAAAAAGGAGGCTAGAAAGCTGGCTATGACTGGAGGGTATGAGATTGAGCTTTTGCCTGATCTCCCTAAGGATTCTCTCTTAACCCTTTATCAAATTTGGTCAGAGGAGCTAAAGAGGGAGAGCTTTTCAGGTCTGCGAAGGAAGAGCTGTATATCTTACAGGGTGCTTTCTCTGGTGAAGAAGGAGTTGAACGAGCTTCCTACTGCTGATAGGTTAGGGAGCGGAGGGGCAGGCCCCCACTCTGAAGATTTTCAATGCGGAGCCGAGTGATATGGCGCTAGCTGGAGAGCCTACTGTCTTAGTTGTTGATGATGAAGAGTTGATGAGGGATGTCCTCCAGATAGTGGTGGAGGAAAATGGAGGAAAGGTCATATTGGCTGCGGATGGAGAAGAGGCTGTAGAGATATTTTCCAAGCGGCATGGGGAGATAGATTGCGTGTTTTTGGATTTTTCGATGCCTAGGATGAACGGCTACGATGTATATCTCAAGTTTCAGGAGATAAACCCTTCAGTTGGGATTATATTTTCCTCAGGATTAAAGGTCCCTCCAGAAGTTGAAAAGCTGGTCTCGGAAGGAAAGGTGCTTTTTTTAAAGAAACCGTTTCCCGAAAATGATCTAATAAAGGCAGTATCAAAGGTTGTATCTTGATATGGAATCACTGGATGAGCTTTATCACGAGGTAATACTCGATCACTTTTCAAACCCTAGGTGCAAAGGGGAGATGAGAAACCCTGATGCATCAGTCGAAGTGTATAATCCTCTCTGCGGCGATAGGGTTGAGGTAATGGTGCAGGTAGGTGATGATGGAACAATAAAAGATATTTCTTTTGAAGGAAGCGGATGTTCTATAAGCCAAGCGTCTGCAAGTATGATGGCGGAGATATGCGAAGGCCTGGCATTAGATGATGTTGTAAAGCTTTATGACATGTTTGATCACCTTGTTAAGAAGGGAAGAGAAGGCTACTCAGAAGAGGAGCTTGAAGAGCTTGGTGATGCCTTGGCTTTAGAGGGGGTGCGCAAATTTCCCGCAAGGATCAGATGTGCTGTACTTGCGTGGGAGGCCTTGAGAGAGGCTCTTTCCAAAGCTAGAGGGGGTGCAAGCTAGGGTAATATGTTGGGTGGAAGAAAGCCCTTGAGAAGCCTGCTTGCTTCTTTGTATGATTCAGGAGTGCCTATATCTATAAAGATGAGATCTTTGTTGTGCTCTTTCGCTTTATATCCGTAAAATCCCTTGCCGATAAGGGAGGGGAAAAGCTCTTTTTCGATCGAATACCGGCTGCTCGCTGGCGCTAATTCAAAAGCTCGCTTTTCGATCAGATATATGCCGGCATTTATAAACCCGCTGCCGCTATAAGACCCCTTCTCTTCAAAGAGAAGAATGTTATCTTCATCGTCTGTAATAACTCTTCCGTACCGCGATACATCAGCCACCTCTACAAGTAAGATAGAGCACAGCGCGCCTCTTTTGCAGTGGAGAGCGACTAGGGGCGATACATCTGCCGAACAGAAAGAATCCCCATTTAACACTAATGCGTTTGAACAACCTATCT
>RFKT01000135.1 GCA_003694225.1 Candidatus Dadabacteria bacterium | reverse complement strand
CCCCCATCAGAGAGGATAGACCCTGTAACAGGGCTTAGGGACAAATCTTCCATTCTTTCGCCAAGAGCGATTGACAAGCTTGATCAAAAGCTTGGAAAAGGAAAGCCGAAGGTGGTTCTTTACTTTGATTTCGATCACTTAAGTGTTCCAAACCGATTCGGAATGAGAAAGGAGCTTGACGCGCTGTTGGGACATATAAAAGCAATAGCTGAAGAATCCTTTGGGGTATTCGGAGTTAATTTTGAGCTTATACGTATAGGAGGAGATGAGTTTGCATGCATTGTGCAAGACACCCCTGAGACAGCGAAAGCTATTTCTCACTTTGTAAACCAATTTCAGGAGTTAAGGGAGCGATTTTTGCCGAGCGATGATCCACGGTACAAAAAGGCAGCTAGATTCGCAGCTATAAGGGAAGGGATGAGAGGAGTGCTTGCCTCGTATAAAAGAGAGATTGAAGAGCGGGGAGTGGATTTCTCCCTTGAAAGATACAGAGAATATATTCTGGAAGAGATAAAGAAGCTCTCGCCTGAAGACTTTGCCCGCCTTAAGGAGGTACAATCTCCGGGAAAACTTGCCTTTAATCTAGTAGCGTTAAAGATTCGCAGTGGAGAACTTCCCTCAGAAGTAGACGTTGCTACTGTAACCGCAGCCGCTGTAAGAGTTCCTTCTCTGTCCTGCCAATCAATTCACTTAGCGGTGGGAAGCGCCGATAAAGAGATACACCGCCGCAAAGAAGAGCGTGGAAATGGAGACAGCACAAAAGATGTGGCAATCCAAAACCTTGATGAATCCGTAAGAATAAGGGATTCCTTATACAATGAGATGGGTGTTGTAGCTACGATGGAGAGGAACTTTAGAAGTTTTATGAGGATATTTAGGGCATCTCCCACTATGGGCAAAAAACTAGAATGGGAAGAAAAGCTGAGAGAGCTTCAGCTCTCAGATGCGGCTATTGGCATACCAAGATTAAACTTGGCAGAAGGGATTCGTGCAAAGAACCTGCCCGGCTTGATGCTGGACAAAAGGACAACTCTTTACGTTGCATATATTGACAACCCTTACCACGCATCGTCTAACCACGAGGAAAGCCCCGATATTGCAGACGGAGACGCTTACACACTTTCCTGCGTAGCGGGCGCTTTTAAGTTTTGTGCGGGGCTTACAAGAGTAAACGGGGGAGCGCAGCTTGTTATAATGAAAGATGAAGCGAGCAGAGAAGAGATTAAGCGCGAGCTTGGCATATTAAAGGCTCAAGTGTCCGGAGTAATTAGCGCAGAGAAGCAAGAGAAAGGCAGAGCAATAATTGAAAAGCTTTATGCACAATTTGACCTAAGGAGGGCTCTGCTTGAGCTTACAGGATTTCTTCCCCAAACCGACCATGCCCCCCCCGTAGGGACTATCACGGTAAAACTTACAGAGGTAGAGGTGGATCCCAACGATACCTTACAGGCAGTTTACGGCAACCTCTTGGAAAAGCTTCAAGCTCGGGAATTTGAAGAGATTTAGCCACATCGGAGATTTAGGGGCGTCTTTTTGGTTTGTTAGAGCTGATTAAGGGCATCCTACCCACTCGAAGCTCCCTCTGCAGGCTAGAAGCCTGCGCTCCATAAATCAAGGTGCGGGCTTTCTTACTTAGGCATTTTGCAGGACGATACCCCGGAGAGGTGTAGAGATGCATCCTTGGTGTAGCGTCTCTTTTTATGCTCCGCTCATAAGGTATAGGGATCTTCCCGATCCCTCTATAGGGATCCTATCTTCTATACGGAAGGCTTTCGAAAATTCTCTCCTGAAATTTTCCTCCGTATAATCAGGGAAAATATCTCCTTTATTTATAAGAAGTCTCTGCGCCTGAGGGTCTTCCTTTGGGACAAACTCTATTGCAAGATTTTTTGCCGCTTGGCTCAGCATCTTTGCTATCATTGAGAGGGGGACATTGTGTCCCAAGGCTATATGGTGAATTACCGCTAAAAAGAGAACCAGATCCGCCGGTCCCCTTGAAAGGATGCTCTCTCTCTCCTCATTTTGCCATCCAACCGCAGGAGTCGGGTTTGTAATGTCAAGGAAAAGCGGAAGTAAACTCTTATCTCTTCTTTTCTTTGCTCCTATATAACACTCCTCTACACATCCTATATCCCCATCAAAGCAAACAGTATAAATCTTTCTCTCGCTAAACAGCGTAGAAAACTCTCCAGTATTTCCCCCTATGTCCCACACCATTTTAGGCTTTATCCTCTCAGCGAGTTTTAAAACCCCCTCCTTTTTCGCCAAAAAAGAGCTTTCAGAATAGCTCGTATGGGCATAGTACTCCCTCCATGGGGTTTTTTGCCTTGGTGGTTTTAGCCTGTTTATGCATCCATGAAGGTTGTCAATAAGAGCCTCAATCCCCTTGCGTGAGATCCCCTTCTTATATCCTCCTGTCTCTGAAGATGTATCTGCATACCTTTTCTGCATAAAAGAATGCACCCATATATGGGTTAAAGGCGCCAGCCCCATTATTGCTTTTTTACCGAGAAGCTTCCTGCAAAGATCAAGGGGAATCCCGTCTAAAAAGTGCTTAAGCGCAGAGCCAAGTCTTAGATCTAGCTTCGACATCAGGAAAAGAGGGGCTAAGAAAGTCTCGCAAAATTGCCTGTAGGGTTTCCACGGGGCGCCTTCTTCGTAAGGCTCAAAGGACAATGTATCAATAAACAATGGCTTATAACCAACAAACATAACATTAAAAGGGGAAGCATCCTTTAGTGTCATGCCGTGTTTCAGGGCCATCTCTTGAACTTCCAAGGTCGTAATAGCGGCATCTCTTAGCTGTGAAAAGCACCACTCATAGGGATATGATACAAAAGGAAGCTTCTTTGGAACTATAACCTTATAAATCTGGTTTTGACTCATTCCATCAGGAATGGATTCCATCTCTCTGTGCTCAACAAGCAGCCCTCTCCCTGCAAGAGCATCATAAAGCCCCGATCCCATAAGGGCATCGTAACTTCTTTTGCCGGCGGCTGTAATAACTCTCGCAGGAGAACCTGCAATTGACACCACATACCCCTCAGGATCTCTAAAAGAGGATGGGTTGGGATTAATCTTTTGCATCGTCTACATTACCGGCAAGCTAATAGGTCAGGCGCTTAATCCTTAAGGTTATTTTTACTAGCATCGGTTGAGCACGAAGATTTCTTAGAAAAAAGAGAAGAGAGCTTATGCCACCAAGTCTTAACAGTAAATACAACCGCTAACACTCCCGCTAAAAGAGCCTGAAGGATAAGGCTTCCAGAGCCGGGATCTATATACCCGTAAGCCCTGTCATAGCTTACGGCTAAAAACAAAATGAGCATTACAGGATAAAATATCTTATTCATAACAGGGGAAATCATATTTTATTTCACCGCTTATGTCTAGAGAAGCCTAGTCACTATCCAACAAATTAGCTCCTTGGCGAATCATGAACAGCCTTTACAACTTCTGAAACGTCCACAGGATTGTAGTGCTTAAAATAACCTACAAAATAGCTTCTGTCAGGAAGCATTGGGAGCCCACCCCTAAAAGCAGAGTTAAAGACTACTCTAAAAATATTGACTGGGGATATATCGCTATAAAGGAGGGAATAGTTGTGGTCAGGAAAATAAAAAGCGCATAAAATGCCAAACCTCTCCTTAAGAGAGTCCCTGTTTAGCTTGGTCATATTGTATGTGGAGCCCGAACCGTGGTCGCTTTGAACAATAATGATAGGCTTTGTGTCTCTAGATAAAAGTGTTGAAACGATTCTCTCCATCCTGTTGTTTAAGTAAGAAAGTTGAGCAATATACTTTTTTTTATAGTTTGTGCGATCCCCAAAAAAGTTTCCGTCGCCATAGGAAAACCGCTTTCTGGGAGGAGAAAAAGTGCCGTCAGCTCTAAAGATAAAAGGAGGATGTGGGAGCATTATATGGGCATAATAAAATACAGGGTTTTTGCTAGATCCAATTTCCCTAAAGGAATCTAATGTCGCAAGGATTCGATCCCTATGCTTCTTATATAAAAGCCCAGAGAGGTAATCCATTGCAAAAGGAAGCTTTATCTGTGACATTATCTCTTCAATAACGGGATTGCCCCCGGGCGGCTTTATAACCCTATCCGACCCGGGAATTTCAATGTCAGACACCCCGGTTGAAGCTGTAACTATTGTATAGCCCAAGCTTCTCAATGTCTTAATTACCCTGCCTTTTCGGATAAGCCTCATTAGTGGAAGCCTGCCTATGTAATCAGGCGGAACAGACGGCGCCAAAGAAGAGATATAATCCATGTTAAGAGACGATGCTATGGATGATATGGTTTGGGGATAATTTGTTGTGCACCTCTCTGCAATATAAAACCCCTCATTACGGAGGAAATTGAGGAAGTCTTTATTGTCAAATCCATAGATCTCCTTTAATGTGTCGCCTCTAGCATAGCCATCTAAAATTATATAAAACACATCTGGGGTTTTGCTGGGTGAAAGGGCGAGAGGTTTAGGAGCATTAACATTCGGGGTGTTGTATGCCTTAAGAAAGCCGTTTGCAACTGCGCAGACAACGATAATAGCAGAAAAATAGTTAAAAAACGTATTCCAAGGGAGGAGCTTTTTCTCCCTAGCTCTAACAACCATAACAATCGCAAAAAGTATAATAGCGGCGCTACCGTATGGAAGAACTAGGTCAGAGACAAACTCGCTTTTAAGCCATATTCCAAGGGCAAGCCATAGAGGAGTATAAAAACTTACCGCTGATATCAGGATAGAAGCTACAAGAGTTCCCTTGAGGAAAGAGCGGAAAGCAAGGGAAAACACGCACGCCAATACAAAACCGCAAAAGAAAAAGATCGCTACAGCCTGCAAGAGGCTAAATAGCGAAACTGCTCCTATATTGTTAGACGCAATAAAAATTGCGGGGAATACAGATAAGAGCGCCCAATGGTACGGCCGCTTCATTTTGCGCCAGCTCTCTGCTCTGATTCGCTTATGAGCTTTCTAGCTACAGAGCTTGCAGTTTTCCCATCATATTGGCCTGAATAGTTTTCTTTTAGACTCTTCATTATATCGCCTATAGAAGCGGCCGGATTGTTGTAAAGAAATGTCTTTATAATCGTTGCAAGTTGCTCTTCATTTAGTTGTTCCGGCAGAAATTTCCTTAAGGTATCAAGCTCGACCTCCAATTTCTTTATCTTGTCTTTCCTATTGGCTTTTCGGGAATATTCAAGCTCCTCTTCTTTCTTTTTTATCTCTCTTTTAAGGACAGAGATAATCTCTCTGT
>RFKT01000134.1 GCA_003694225.1 Candidatus Dadabacteria bacterium | reverse complement strand
GATTACCATAGCTTGCCTAAGGTCGCTAGAAAAATAGGCCGAGACTCGGAGGAGACATATTACCGCTTCAAATTGCCCGCTGAGGCTATGTACCACTTTACAGTTTCTTCAAGCCCTTCTCGAATATCTTTAACCGAAAAATCCGGAAGGAGCCTTTTTAGCTTAGATGTGTCAAGAAACTTTTCCTTAGCTCCAACATATCTTCCGGTATCATATTCGATCTCAGCGGGGTCATATCCAATAATGGAGCATAACATCCCAGCAAACTCCCTTATCGTATACTCCTTTCCACCGCCGATATTTACAATCTCATTGTCATACTTCTCATCCAGAGCCAATAGCGCTGTGATAAAATCACTTACATGTATTAACTCCCTTTTCTGATTACCATCACCCCAGAGGACAACGCGCTTTCCAAGATACTTTGCCTCGCAGATCTTCCTTATTAGATCAAATATAAAATGCATCTGCCGCCCATCAAGGTGATAGTCAGGCCCATACAGTGTAGATGGCACCACAAATAGATGCTTAAGGCCAAATTGCTCCTTTAAAGACAAAAGCCCCACATATAGCATCCTCTTAGTCATGGCATAGGTATAAAGACTTTCAATGGGATTTGCCGTGAGGAAGTTCTCCTCAATATGGGGCTTTCCCGGCTCATAACAGCAGCTAGTGCCAATCGCCACCATCTTAGCTTGAGGCTGATGCTCCTTCCAAAAAGAAAGCACGTTGGTGTTTATCTTCTGGTTTATGATCCATTGGTCTCCTTTGTGGTGAAGACAGAAATCTCCCGCCTGCGTCCATGCAGCCAGATGAAATATCCTGTCGTATTTAACGTCGTTGAACTTTAGCAGAGAATCATCTCGAGTCAGATCGCAGTTTTTCGAATTTAACCTAGTAGTCTCAACCCCTCTCTTTTCGAGTTCTCTGCAAAGGTGGGTCCCTAAAAACCCGCTTGCACCTGTAACTAACGCTTTCATAGCCCTCTATCACACGCCCTTTGGATTTACCGGAAAATAAAACTCCACCCCTTTTTCCACAAGGTGCCTGTTGTTCCTTAAGATCTCTTCCTTAAAGTTCCATGCAAGCACAAGATATACATCTGGATGCGCCCTAAGCTCTTCCTCAAGGATAATTGGTATATGCATGCCCGGCGAATACAATCCCTTCCTAAGAGGATTTTTCTCCACCAGACACTCAAGATACTGTGTGCCGATCTTACAGTAGTTCAAAAAGGTGTTCCCCTTTACAGGCGCCCCAAAGCCGTATATAGTCTTTCCCTCAGCCTTTTTCTTTTTCAGATAAGCCACCGTATCCTCTTTCATCTGTGCGACCCGAATCGCAAAATCTTTGTACCATTTAAGAGAATTTGCTCCAGCAGTTTCTTCATCTTGGAGCAGGCGCGTGAAGTTGTCGCTTACAGGACGGGTTCCCTTGTGGCACGCATACACTATAGCTGAGCCTCCGTGTATGGGGGAGAGATAGCAATCAAAAGGCTCCATCCCGTGAAGGTTTAACAGGTGTCGGAGGGTCTTTAGAGTATAATACAGAAGATGCTCGTGATAGATCTGGTCAAACGCCAAGTTTTCAACGATGTTTTTCATATAGAGGAACTGAACTACAAATATGCCGTCGTCCTTAAGAGCCTCTTTGATGCCTTCGCTTGCCGAATGGAGCTCCTCAAGATGAAAAAAGATCCCCGATGCGTTAATGATATCGAATTTCCTTCCTATCTTCTTTGCCGTTTCAAGATTGAAAAACTCAACTATAGTTTCTATGCCGTTTTCTATCGCGATGTCCGCCACCTTTTTGCACGATTCAACACCAAGGCATGAATAGCCAAGCTTTCTGTATTCATTAAGCTGTGTGCCGTCATTAGAGCCTATGTCTAAGACAGATCTTGGCTCAGCAGATTCCGGTAGAGCCGCATCCGCTTTTTTGGCTGTTTCTTCAAAGTGACGCCTCAGAGTTTCCGTTGTGCCCGAGACATAAGTGTGGTCTGAGAACATAACCTCTTTAGGTACTGTATAGTCAAGCTGCACACAGGAACATGTGTTGCAGTATATAAGCCTTAAGGGATATAACGGTTCAGAGCCAATCTCGTTCTCCCGTAAAAAATTATTCCCCCAAGGCTGCATCCCCAAATCCAAACACGGAGTAAGATCCGTTCCGCCACAGATCTTGCATTCTATATCTTTTGGCATCCTATATCCCTCACGGAAGAGTAGTTTATCTACAATATAATCTCAGCTCCCGGCGCGTTAATAGCAACATCCACAATCTGCTCATTGGCAAAGACAGATTTTATCTTGTTATGTCGCTCCGGAGGGGCAAAAAGCAGCAAAAAACCGCCTCCGCCTGCGCCAAGCAGCTTCCCACCAATGGCGCCGTGTTCTCTCGCCAATTCGTACATCTGGTTTATCTTCTGGTTGCTCACATCATCGGCAAGGCTTCTCTTTGATTCCCACGCTTTGTGCAAAAGCTCGCCAAACGCAGTGAGAGGCTGGGAAGATGTAAGAATATTAAAGCCTATATCAACCATCTCACGCATCTTTTTTAGGGTGTCCTTGTTTTTCCCGACCCGTTCAAGCTGGCTTTTTACGACATCAGATGCCCTTCTTGTAATGTTTGTAAACACCAAGATTAAATGACTCTGAAGCTCCAACACCCTGTCCGGAGATATAGGCACCCTGTGTATCTTTATGTCATCTTCATCCTTAAACTCGATAACATTGAATCCGCCAACAGCCGCTGTTGTCTGATCTTGGCAGCCTACGTTTTCTTTTAGAATGCCCCTTTCAATGTGTATCGCCTCATAGGCAAGCTGGATCCCCTTTATAATCTCTCCCTTGAAGGCGTGGAGCGCTTGGAGGAGAGACACAGTAAATGTGGAGCTTGAGCCCAAACCGCTAAAGGACGGAAGGTCAGCCACGTTGTGTAGCTCAATATCCCCATCTATATTGAGAAAGTCTAGGCAAGCCCTGTATACTACATGCTCTATCTCGCTAGTGTCTTTTACAAGCTCAACCTGCCTGTATGACACTCTAATTCTGTAATCAAATAGCTTGCTCCAAAAGGTGCTTGCTGTGACATAGGAAAACTTATCTATAGCTGTGGCCAAGACAGCGCCTCCGTGCTCCTTGAAGTACTCTGGATAATCTGTCCCCCCGCCAAAAAAACTTATCCTCAGCGGAGCTCTAGACATTGTAAGGGAAGACATAGGGTTTCTACCTCCTAAGCATTTTACATAAAAATAGCTGCAACTTTTAACGCCATTAGCTTACATTAACTTTGATGCCCTGAAAATCACTAAGAGTGCCCAGAGAGAGGAAATTTCCCCCATATTACTGCCGCCGCTAAAGCGCGCCTGACAAATGCCGGTAAAGCTCTGATATATTGTCTAAAATTAGGTCTGCCTCCCCTAGGTAGCTTTTATCAAGAGTGGAGCATAAGGCGATACAGTACATGCCGGCTCTCTTTGCGGATTTAATCCCCAAAGGGGCGTTTTCCACCACAAGGCACCTTTGGGGCTCGACCTTGAGGCGGCAAGCCGCCTCAAGGTAGGGGGCAGGAGACGGCTTAGTTTCCGTACAGTCCTCCCCTGTGATTACCGTATGGAACTTCTCTACAAGACTCCTTGATTGAGGCGCGTATATTCTCTTGCGGCTTCCGCCAGATACCAAAGCAAGCTTTATGGGGCGTGTGAGAAGGTAGTTAACCAAGTCTTCAGCCCCTTCATAGAACTGAAAGCTGTTGTGTTTGGCATAATAGCTGTCTTTAAGGGCTAGTATAGCATCTAGCTCTTTATCTGAGAGAGAGTTGTCTTTTAAAAGCTCCCTTATAATCTCAGGCGACCTCTTTCCTTCCAGCATAAAATAGTCTTGCGGTTTTAGCGTCAGACCGTAGTCTTCAAAGGCCATCTTCCATGCAATGAAATTATCCTCAACGCTTTTTCCGATTACTCCGTCAAAGTCAAATAGAATTGCATCCCACTCCATAATGTGGGTGTTATACTAAAAGAACCGCATAAATGCTACTGTGAAATGGCCGCTTGTGCCGCCGCAAGCCTAGCCACAGGCACTCTCGGAGGAGAGCAGCTTACATAGTTTAACCCAAGCCTTGCGCAGAGGGCGATAGATTCCGGATCTCCTCCATGCTCACCGCAGATTCCCACCTCAAGAGAAGTATTTGTTCTCCGCCCCTCTTTGGCGCAGATCTCCATCAATCTACCTACCCCCTCGGGGTCAATTGTTTGAAAGGGGTTGTTGGGCAATATTCCGCTTTCTATATAGTATTGGAGAAAATTCTTCTCAGAATCATCCCTACTGAATCCAAAGGTCATCTGGGTGAGATCGTTTGTCCCAAAGGAGAAGAAATCACATAGCCTTGCAAGCTCAGATGCCGTCAGGGCGGCTCGCGGCACCTCAATCATTGTGCCAAATTCATAGTGAACATTCACCCCTCT
>RFKT01000133.1 GCA_003694225.1 Candidatus Dadabacteria bacterium | reverse complement strand
ATTTTGGTATGCAAGGTGTATGGCCTTGCAATAAGAAAGTAGTTTCTCCTTGTCAGAATCAGAGCCAGGCCCTGTACTCGGTGATCAGAACCTGTTAACCGCTTTCTGATTGCAGATCGCCGATTCGCGGTCCGATTCTATAGCTAAACGCCGAATCCTAAAAGCTGCCTACAGAAAGCGAATATGAATAGAAAATCTTCCCCCCTCTTTTTCGTTTTGTTTGCACGGAAATTTCTAGTATCATGTTGTCATTAGAGGTGTTTATTCCTTTTTAGGAGAAGATAAGTATGCCTGTGCCTGTAGATGCAGTAGGGGTAGAAGAAAGGGCGCACCGCTTTAGTAGGCGAAGCATAAAGGAAAAGAGCAAAGAGCAGGCGCTGCTTTTGGCGCTTTCTATGGTTGATCTTACAACACTAGAGGGGTGCGATACTCCCGCTAAGGTCAGGCAGTTGTGCGCAAAGGCAGTTTCTCCCGGAGGCTCGTGTTTTGGTGGAGTTTTGTCAGATGTTCCTCATGTGGCTGCTGTGTGTGTCTATCCAAGTTTAGTAAAGACCGCTAAAAAGGCTCTAGAAGGAACAGGTGTTAAGGTGGCCTCGGTAGCGACCTCCTTTCCTTCAGGTCAGTCTCCTCTTGATGTCAGACTCAAAGAGGTAAGGTATTGCGTTGAAGAAGGTGCTGATGAAATTGATATGGTGATCTCAAGGGGTAGGTTTTTGGCGGGAGATTTTTCATATGTAAGTGATGAAATATCTCAGGTGAAGGAAGCGTGTGGTTCTGCTCACTTAAAGGTGATATTGGAGACTGGCGAGCTTGGCTCTTTGGATAATGTAAGAGCGGCTAGTGATCTGGCGATAAGAGCGGGAGCAGATTTTATTAAAACCTCTACAGGCAAAATTAAATCAGCGGCTAGCATGGAGGTTGTGCTTGTAATGCTCGAAGCTGTAAGGGATTATTACCTTGAGACAGGCCGCAAGATAGGGGTTAAGCCAGCCGGAGGGATCTCTACAGCAAAGCAGGCAATACACTACTTGGTGATGTTAAAGGAGACTTTAGGGAAGGAGTGGCTTACAAGGGATCTCTTTCGCTTCGGAGCGAGTAGGCTTACAAATGATCTCCTGATGCAGTTGGCAAAGTGTAGATCCGGCGTATACCAAAGCGGAGATTATTTCCCTGTGGCGTAGTCGCTTACACAATTTGGGATAGGAGTATTGTTAGAAGTATTGATTAACTAGAGGAAGGAAAAGATGAGCGATTTTATTTCAGATTTTGGGTATTCGCCAGCTCCTGAGAGGACCAAGGTTGCCGTGAAAGAGAGATACGGGCTCTTTATCGGGGGCGACTTTGTCTTGCCTTCAGGGGATAAATACTTCCCAACTTATAATCCCGCAAATGGAGAGAAGCTCTCTGAGGTTTCGGAGGCGTCTGAGGAGGATGTCGACAGGGCGGTTGCAAGTGCAAAGGATGCTTTTGAAGGGTGGTCTTTGCTGCCTGGAAGAGAGAGGGGAAAATACCTTTTTAGGATTGCGAGGCTTATACAGGAGCGCTCCCGCGAACTTGCTGTGTTGGAGACTATGGACGGAGGTAAGCCCATAAGGGAATCTAGGGATATTGATATCCCCCTTGTTGCTGCACATTTTTTCTATTATGCAGGCTGGGCTGATAAACTTGAGTATGCCTTTCCGATGCGTAAGGTTTCGCCCATAGGGGTTGCAGGCCAGATAATACCGTGGAATTTCCCTCTTCTTATGGCTGCATGGAAGATAGCCCCCGCACTTGCCGCAGGCAATACGGTGGTGCTTAAGCCAGCAGAGACAACACCGTTAACTGCTCTTAGACTCGGCGAAATTATCGCTGAAGCTGGGCTTCCTAACGGAGTTGTAAATATTATTACTGGAGGTGGTAGGACGGGAGAGCTTCTTGTTAAGCACCCTGGCGTTGATAAGATTGCATTTACTGGCTCTACCGAAGTGGGAAAGGCTATCAGGCGCGCCGCGGCAGACACAGGGAAAAAGGTCACTTTGGAGCTGGGGGGAAAGGCGGCGAATATAGTTTTTGCCGATGCTCCGCTGGACCAAGCTGTTGAGGGCATAGTCAACGGGATTTTCTTTAATCAGGGACATGTATGTTGCGCAGGATCGAGGCTTTTGGTTGAAGAGAGTGTGTTTGAAGTATTGATGCGCAAATTAAGACATAGGGTTTCTACGTTGATAGTGGGAGATCCCTTGGACAAGAACACGGACATCGGGGCTATTAACTCAGAGGAACAACTTTCAAAGATTAAATACTATATTTCGCTTGCAGAGGAGGAAGGAGGCGAGATTTTTCAGCCGGATGTGGCTATTCCCCAGAGAGGGTGGTGGTGTAAGCCTACGGTTATAACTGGGCTTTCACAGTCAAGCCGGGTTGTACAAGAGGAGATCTTTGGCCCTGTGCTGGCTGTTCAGACCTTTAGGACTATAGATGAGGCGATTCTCAAGGCTAACAATACCCCATATGGTCTTTCAGGTGGAGTTTGGAGCGATAAGGGATCGAAGGTATTCCGGGTTACTCAGGCTATAAAAGCAGGCGTTATGTGGGGTAACACATATAACAAATTTGATCCCGCATCACCATTTGGAGGCTATAAAGAAAGCGGCATTGGCAGAGAAGGAGGGGTGTTTGGGCTTTATCCGTACGTTCAGTTGTCGTAAACAGTTGTCGTAAAGAAGAGAAGGAAAAGAAGAGGAGGAAGATTATGGGGCAGGCTGGCAAGGTTACAAGCATTAAAGTAAAGGGAAAATCTTTAGCTGATGCCGCTAAGGAAAGAACAACGGTTGCAAAGACCTATAAGCTTTATATAGGGGGAAAGTTTGTTAGAAGCGAATCAGGCAGGCATATGAGGTGTGTCGATAGCGCTGGTAGCTTTCTGGCAAATGTGTGTAGGGCATCGAGAAAGGATCTAAGGGACGCCGTAAAAGCGGCAAGAGAAGCTCAAGGCGCTTGGTCGGCAAGATCTGCTTATAATAGGGCTCAGATCCTATACAGGCTTGCTGAGATGCTCGAGGGAAGATCGGCGCAGTTTATAGGTGAAATGGTGGAGTTTGGCTTTGAGCAAGATGAGGCTGAAAGAGCTGTGCGCGCCTCGGTGGATCGGCTGGTATACTATGCCGGGTGGGCTGACAAGTATCAACAGGTCTTTGCTACAGTTAATCCTGTAAGTTCTCCTCACTTTAATTTCTCTTACTTGGAGCCTGTAGGGGTTGTGGCGGCTTTTGCAAACCTTAGCCCTTCTCTTTTAAGTTGTGTTACATCAGTTGCGCCTATTATATGTGGGGGAAATGCAGCGGTGATCATCCTTGGCGGCGATGACCAGAGAGTTGGGCTTACCTTTGCCGAAGTTGCGCATTCATCGGATGTGCCGGCAGGAGTTATAAATATCCTCTCAGGTGATGCAACTGAACTGCTTCCTTGGGTTGCTTCTCATATGGATATCAATAGCGTTGTGTGCTATGGGCTGGATAACGGCGCCTTAGCCGAGCTTAAAAGGGAAGGCTCTATCAATTTAAAGAGGGTAGTATCCCTGGAGATAAGAGATCTATAT
>RFKT01000132.1 GCA_003694225.1 Candidatus Dadabacteria bacterium | reverse complement strand
CTCTCGCACCTTTCCAAGGAGCCAGTAAAAAAGCCAACAACACATCCTACGGCGATTTCTGCAAGATAAGAGTCTCTCCTTCCTTGGAGAGATTCTATTCTCTCTTGCAGGCGCCCTGTTTTTAGCGCATGTCGGTCTTGATCGCGGGCTATTCTATCATTAATCTTATCAACCTTTTTCTCTGCCTTTGAGAGTTTCTTTTCCGCCTTTCCCAATGCTCTTTCTTCGCTTCTGCACGGCTCAGTACAATAGACTGACGAAGACAGAAAAAATATAGCCACAAAGGTTGCGGCAATAATGCCCCTAATATTGCCAATTGTCTCTCTTTTCCTTGCGTATTTATTGCCCATAAGATATCTCCCTAGCTTCCTTTGGATTCAAAACGCGTGGGATTCGTACAACCACAACGAGTTGAAGCAAAATATCCAGCCCCTTTCCAAACCACCTATCTCCTATTTATGTTATTGCCCCTAGTTAAAATGTGTATCCTGCCCATTATTTATCTAGTGATTACGATTAGTTGCTCAAACTATGATACCACCTCTTTTCGTGGTGGAATAACATGTAGGAAAAGGATATCTGTGGGTTACTACACTTGACGAGGGTTGTTATGAAAGGCATAAAAAAGCTTTTCCTTCCTGCTATCTTCTCTTTTTTCCTTATTCCCATTTATAAGGTTTACTCGCAGGAAGTCTTAATAAGTGGGCGAGACGCAAGCAGGCTTGTTCGCTACGAACGGTTAGCTCAAAAATATGTTTTAAAGACAACAAAAACACTCCAAAAAGCGGGGACAAAGGGCGAAAAAACAGATGCAAGGATTGAAAAAGTTGTGAATAAAAAAATCAAGAAAAACTACCTTAAATACCTCTCCTCTACCCGTCCTACAAAAAAGCAAAAGCGGGCTTCAAGGATAATTAAGGCATCCCAAAAGGCATCTGCTATAATAGGAAAGTTTAATACAAATGCTGAAGGAAAATCTTATCTAAACAATATTATCTGCAAGGTTACCTCATATATTCGAAGAGGGCGGACAGCGCTTGACAACCTCTACCAAAAGGTAACTTCTCTGCTAAACACAGGAGTAACTGAGACCCAAATAGCTGAGATAGTGGATCAAAATGCAATTATAGAAGCTAATAACACCTTAATGCAATATGAACAGAATCTCCCACCTCCTACAGAGCAATGCTCAAAAACAGCTCCGGGAGCTTATGAAAACGTACTCGCTTTCCTAAACCTTGACCCCATAGAGACTCGTCAGGTAACACTCCCAAGCGGCACAGCGGTTACCGTTGCAGATATTTTGGCGGAAGTTTCTCCGTGCGCTGAAAACGCAGACAACTGCTAAAAAGCAAGCGGCATATTATCAATAAGCCTTATGCCATCAATATAGCCTGCAAAGAGAATCCTTGAAGGAGAAGTAATTGGTCCGGTAGTTTCAGAAAGAGTCTCCTCATCTACTACACAGAGATAATCAACCGTAATCTTAGGCTCTGCAGCCAAATCCTTTTTAACTAAGGAGGCTATCTTTCCGCCGTTTCTTTCTCCACTTTTAAAGGCGTCGGCCCCCTTCTTTAGAGCCTGATATATCGCTGGAGCCAAAGTCCTTCCTTCCTTTGAAAGCCTTACATTTCTTGAGCTGAGTGCCAACCCGTCATCTTCCCTTATAAGCTTTCCTCTTACTATCTCTATCGGGAACTTCAAGTCTTTTACCATCCTCTCAATCACCCTGAGCTGTTGAAAATCCTTCTCTCCAAATACGGCAAAATCCGGATTCAAGATATTAAATAATATGCTTACAACAGTTGTCACACCCTCAAAATGCCCAGGTCTTGATGCTCCTTCAAAACGCTCCGTAAGCTGAGAAACACGAACAGATGAGCAAAAATCTGCCCCATAGATCTCATCAGTACTTGGAACAAAAACCACATCTACCCCTTTTTCATTCAAAAGGGAGATATCCCTATCTATATCCCTCGGATAGCTCTCCAAATCTGCTGGATCATTGAACTGAGTGGGATTTACAAAAATAGACACAACGACCCCGTCTCCCTTAGAGAGAGCAATATCACACAGGCTTAGGTGCCCTTCATGAAGATATCCCATTGTGGGAACAAATCCTATCTTCGAGCGGCCCTCATTCCTAAGCCGCCTGATGCTCTCCCGCGCCTCCTCAATGCCTTTAACTATCATGCCTGCAAAGCTCCATAAAATTGACGCCTAATTCCAACAATTACGGCTCGAGATCCTTGAAAGCAAGAAGTATATGCTCAACTACTCCTCGATTCAACAACAAACCTTGTAGATAGAGAATATATTAGAAGGAATAAGGTTGTCTAAAACGGGTATTTTCAGTAAAAAGTCCATTAAGAAATACATTGAAGCCCAAAATTCTTTAACCAAAGCAAAATGGCAGAACTATGCGGAGAAACACCTTAGAGATTAGTCTCCTTGCCATATTCGGTATCACAATCTTGCTGCTTCAAGGCTGCTCTCTCTTTAACAAAGGAGATGAAAAGGATGTCGTTGAGCTTTCTGAAGATCCATCTGGCGATAAGCCTGCTCAGATTCTTCTTGCTACAGCCCAAAAATATTACATCTCAGGCATATATAAAAATGCACGCGAATACTTTGAAAGATTGCGTGATGGCTATCCCTTTGGTACTTATGCCGAATATGCGGAGATAAAAATTGCTGATTGTTATTTCTATGAAGGTGAATACGGAACTGCCGCTTCGCTATATGGAGATTTTGTAACACAGCATCCTGCTTCCTATGACATCCCTTACGCCTTGATCCAACAGGGGAGAAGTTATGAAATGGAATATGGAGGCACAGGAAAAGATAAAGAGCCTCTTAAAAAGGCTATAAAAGCATATACAAAACTTATAGAGTCGTACCCACATTCGCCATACTATATGCAAGCAAAAGAGCTATTAGAAGCAGCTCGCAAAAAGCTTATTGAAAATGAAAATTTTATCGTTGCATTTTACAAAAAGACAAAAAAAGAAACTGCTTATAAAGCGAGGCTAAAGAGGCTGAAAGAGATATCTTCTCAACCACTGATTGGCTCACATAGCACATCTCATGTTCGCCGCAGAATTTCAGGATTTTCAGTGCCAAAGCTTGTGCTAAATAGAGAGCAAGTCTCCCCTTACTTAAACGAAAGGAAAACCTTAAAAGAGCAGCCGACTTCAACTGGCCTCACTCACCTTTCCAATCCTTTAAAGAAAGAAGGTGAAATTTCCGCACTGGGAGGACAATGTTACAGCCGATCTTTAGCTGCTATTGAAATATCTAAACTCCCTGACTTAACTGCCGGTCACAGCTTTAAGATTGACTCTTCTCCTTACAGATTTCCCTTTGAGATACGCACAGATTCTGAGCTTTCCATAGATTGCCTAAATGGAGGAGCGATAAAGCTATCCACCAATGGAGAGTTGAGGTTCTCTGACATAAGATCCCTTTTAGCTGTGCTCACCGACCACCCACCGAGAATTTTACTTTATCTACCAGATAGTGATCAAAAATAAAACCTTGTTTTATGCACTGGCGGCTACTGATAAACAGTGGTAATCTCTGCAAGAGGATCACTGCATCCGCTCTCGCACCAATATTTTGGGATTAAGTGTTGATGGCTATAAGAAGGTCATATACTTTAAACTTGTTAAACTTAAGCTTTCTTGAAGAGCCTGAGGTTGTATATGGGTTTATTACAATCGTTAAATGGCTGATAACGGCGTTTATAGTGTTAATTGCAGTAAGCGATATTAGAGCGGTGTTAGACTCCTTTATTACATCTTCACTCCACAACGTGCTTCAAACAGTGCGCGCTCTCCCTTCATCACCGCAGCTATCTGCACAGCATAAAGGCAATATAGACTATGCGGATATAGTTAAAAACAATATCTTCGGAGTGATAGCTCCTCCCAGGATATCAAAAAAAGCTCCGAAACCGAGAACAAAACTTCCTCTCCAGCTAGTGGGGGTATTTATTACTGAAGGGGAACCTCCCTATGCCATCATAGAGAATAAAAGGAAAAAAACGCAGGATGCCTTTGGGATAGGAGAAGAGATCTTTGGGGAAGCCAAACTGGTAAAAGTTGAGCCTGATAAGGTAGAAATAGAGAGAAATGGAGTAACAGAAGAGCTTACGCTTGATATATTCGGAAAGAGCAGAAGGAGAGGAGGAAAGGTTGGAGGAATAATAGAAGAGGAACCGGGTGAGTTTGTTATAGACGAAGAGGAGCTTGACAAGGCACTCGATAACCTGCCGCTTTTGCTGCAACAGGCGCGGGCTGTGCCGTACTTTAAAAATGGAAGATCTGTTGGGCTGAGGCTCTTTGCAATCCGGCCTAACAGTTTTTACTCAAAGATAGGGCTTAGAAATGGAGACATATTAAAAAAAATCAATGGAAAAGATCTGGGGGATCTCTCAGAAGCCTTAAAGCTATTTGAGGAACTCAAGGAAGAGCGAAGCTTTGATGTTGTAATAGAAAGAAACAGGGTCGAAAAAGAACTTCATTATGAAGTGAGATAAAGGTAACTAAACTAGTGGTGTATTCAAGCCAAAAACGGATTATTTCATGTTGTCTGGCGGCACTGTGCGCATTTGCCTTCCTGCATCTATCGATTCCAGCGGAAGCTATCGACCAGCAGACAACCGGAAATAACTCGGATGCAAAAACAACAGAGATTCACATAAAGAACGCCGACCTTGGTGCAATAATCAAGATCTTCAGCAAAAAGACCAAGCGAAATTATATCTTGGATGATAAGGTAAAAGGAAGGGTTTCTATTTACCTTCCATCCAAAGTATCAAGCAAAGAAGCTATAAGGATCCTAGATGCAATATTGGCTTTAAAAGGGTACACTGCTGTCCCGATAGGTACAAACCTGTGGAAGATAATATCAGCAAAACAGGCGAGAAAGACCACAGTACCAACTGTAGTCGAAGAGCTGAAAAACCCAACAGCCACTGTGGTAACAAAGCTTTTTAAGCTAAAGCATGTCTCTGCAACAGATGTACAAAAGCTGATCTCGCAGCTCATATCCAGTGATGGGCTAGTTACTGCGTATGGAAAAACTAATTCTCTAATTATTATAGATTTTGCAGACAACATTGCGCGGATTGAAGATATAATCCGCTCTCTTGATATCCCTTCTACAGACACTGACCTTACCATAATCCCGATCAAAAACGCAGATGCTATGGAAATCGCCGATACCTTGCAAAAGATATTGGAGCCTGAAGAAGACAAGGACAAAGGAGAATCCAGTTCAAGAACTGTGGAGATCTTTAGAAGCAGGCTTAGGGAAAGAGGAAAGCTAACATCCAGAGAAGGCTTTGCAGATGGAAAGGAGATAGCAATTGGCACAAGCTACACAGCCCCAAAGATAATCCCTGACGAACGGACAAATTCGATAATCCTTATAGCGGATGAAACAGACACCTTGAAGATTCGCGCTTTAATAGCCAAGCTCGACAGCCCTGTGGATCTTTCAAGCCACAGGTTTTATGTATATCGGTGCCAACATGCAGACGCAGAAGTATTGGCGGAAGTGCTTGGGGGGCTTGTAGGAGAAGGCGGAACTTCAACATCAAGAAGCTCTTCACGCTCCGCTCGTTCGAGCCGTGAAGAATCTCCTCTGTCATCTAGAAGGTCTTCTTCCTCCAGAGAGCGCCTAAGCAGACAGAGGAGAACTCCTGGAAGATCAAGATCTGAGGGAAAAACTCCCGAATCACCTGTCCATGTTGCATTTGGCGAAGATGTATCAATTACAGCTGATCCTTCAACAAACTCCTTAATCATCTCAAGCAGCAAATCAGATTATGACAAGATATTGGAACTTCTCAAACAGCTTGACATAAAGAGAAGGCAGGTGCTGGTTGAAGCAGTGCTTTTGGAAGTCACACTTAACGACTCAACATCGGTGGGCACTGAGTTTGTCTCATCTACAGGCGGCGCAGACAGAGGCATAATGGCAAACCAGAGCTTTAACAACCTTTCAAAGCTCCTCTCTGACCCAACTGCCCTAGCAGATTTTTCCATAGCAGCGGCAAGCGCAGGCACGATAACACTTCCGGGAAATATAGTTATCCCCTCCCAAGCAGTCCTTCTCTCTGCAGCAAGGCAAAACACCAATGTAAATGTTCTTAGTGCGCCAAATATACTTACAACAGACAATGAAGAAGCTGAAATAGTTGTAGGAAGAAATGTGCCATTTTTGGCGAGTACATCTACAAGTAGCACAAACCTAAACAATACATTCAATCAGGTAGAAAGACAGGATGTAGGCATCACCCTCAGGCTTACTCCTCAGATAAGCTCAGGAGATACGGTAACCTTAAATATCTTCACTGAGGTATCCTCTGTTATCGAAGCTACAGCCAACTCCCCGTTGGGACCTACCACCACTATCAGGACGAGCGAAACAACCGTGATCACAAGAAGCGGCCAAATGATAGCAATCGGAGGTCTTATATCTGATGATGTAACATCAAGGGAAGAGGGAGTGCCGTTCTTAAGCGATATACCCGTACTGGGGCATCTTTTTAGGACATCTACGGAATCCAAACGGCAAACAAATCTGCTGATCTTCATCACACCAAAGATAATAAAAGACCAGTTTGATGCAAGGGAGACCACAGTAAAATACAGGGATAAGGTAAAAAGAAGCATCGAGGAAAACGGAATAGAACCTGACAGAAAGGAGCTGCTTGACAACTTTGCCATAGACACAGTAGCAGAGCCAAAGATGTCAGATATAAAGCCGGGGACAATAATCCCTCCAAGGCAAAAGAGAGAAGACTCTTTGCCAGCCACTCCTTCCACTACGAACAAATCAGGCGACAAAGGAACACAGGCTCCTCTTAAGGTGACCGTCTCCCCATCCCTTCCTCCGATCTCAGACAAGGGAGACGTATCGGCTAATATGGGGCTAGCAAGATTTTATCTTTTCAAAGCAGCTAATAAGGCAGAAGCGAAAGCCTTGGTTAAAGGAGCTTCTAACTCCCTTGTTGGAGTGGAGCTTCCGCAAAGTACGCCTCAAGCAGTTCTCCGGTTTTTTCAACCTGGGCAGGGATATATATACAAAGTTGGAAACAAAAACCTTCAATTAAAATGTATAGGGGTCTATCCATCTAGGGAATCTGCAGAAACACGCACCGGCATCCCATCAACCCAGTGGCGAATACTTTCCCCTTATGAGATAATGAATCTAGGTAAAGGCCCTTGGTACCGTATGGATTGACGCCTTCTTTTGTAATATGGATAAAGACAACGACTCCCCCACTCAAGAGACAATAGAGGAAGGGCTGGAAGCAAAGGTGCTGGCATCCCTTTTTGGTCTACAGTATATGGAAAAGCTCCCCGAGCCCAATCCTCCCAGAGAGCTCCTGCGGGGAGATTTTGACAGAATTGCAGGCTCATGGGGAAGGCAATTTAACACCGTTCCGGTTGAAGGCGATGAAAACACCGTAACAGTGGCAACATCCGATCCTCTCAATGTCCAAGCAATAGATCAGCTTAGGCTCTGTTATGGGAAAAATATCAAAGTAATAGTGACCTCGCCGGATGAAATTGCACGGACAATTAACACAATCAGAACACGGTTAATGAAAGACCGATCGGATTCGCTGGAAAACTCTGGAGATAAAGAATATACGGATTTCTTCAGCGAGCAGTTAAAGATTGATGTAACCGATGCAGAAGACGATGATGCTCCAATTATAAGATATGTAAACTCGATAATATTCAAAGCAAGCACAGAACGGGCATCAGACATACATATCGAACCCTTTGAACACAGCTTAAAGGTGCGCTTTAGGATAGACGGCGTCCTAAAAGACGTGGCGGAGGAAGACAGGGCATTTCACGCAGCAATAATATCCAGAATAAAGGTCATGGCGGGGCTTAACATAGCAGAAAAGAGGCTCCCTCAGGACGGACGTGTGGGCCTTAAGATAGCCGGCAAAGATGTTGATATCCGCGTATCTACCGTACCGACCCAATTTGGGGAAAGAATAGTAATGAGGCTATTGGACAAATCCGCGGCTATCCTTGATCTTGAACAGCTTGGAATAGAAAAGGACAAGCTTAAGATTGTTGAAAATCTGATTACGAGGCCGCACGGCATAATTTTAGTGACAGGTCCTACAGGTTCAGGAAAGACCACAACACTTTATGCATGCCTTACACGAATTAACAAACCCTCTCTCAATATACTTACTGTTGAAGACCCTATAGAATACCAGCTTGACGGAATCGGCCAGATGCAGGTTAACCCAAAGATTAATTTTACATTTGCATCCGGCCTCCGCTCCATACTAAGGCAGGATCCAGATGTCGTCATGGTTGGAGAGATCAGGGACATTGAAACGGCAGAGATCGCAATTCAAGCCTCTCTTACAGGGCATTTGGTGCTTTCAACTCTCCACACCAATGACTCCGCAGGCTCCATAACAAGGCTTTTGGATATAGGCATAGAGCCTTTTCTCGTCTCTTCAAGCCTCTTAGCAGTTATGGCACAAAGATTGGTAAGGAAATTGTGCCCACACTGTTCCGTTGAATATGAAATGAGTGATGAAGAGCTCCGTGAGCTTGGCCTCAATCCAGAAAAAGTGAAAGAAAGAAAAGCTAAGCGACCATCGGAAGGGGGATGTGAGTTTTGCAGGAATACAGGCTATTCAGGAAGAATCGGCATACATGAACTTCTCCTTATAGATGATGAGATTAGATCGCTAATTATCCAGCGCACTGATGCCACAACCATCCGGAACCGGGCAGTGGAAAAGGGCTTTCAAACTTTGCGAATGGATGGGGCAAACAAGGTGTTTAAGGGAATCACATCAGTTGAAGAGGTGCTAAGGGTGACCTTAGAGACGGGGGAGGCAGGACAGGACATAGCCTTAGGAGTATAATAGCTGTCAAGTCATACCATGCCTATATACGAATACACAGCCATAGATAAGAAAGGGAAGCCTACCAAAGGCTCTATCGATG
Source organism: Candidatus Dadabacteria bacterium (assembly GCA_003694225.1). Taxonomy (GTDB): domain Bacteria; phylum Bdellovibrionota_C; class UBA2361; order UBA2361; family J135; genus J135. The sequence continues at coordinate 2,276 of RFKT01000132.1, read as the reverse complement.
CTGAAAGCGCGCGCGCGGCAAGACAAAAGCTACGCCTTTCAGGCATATACGCTACAGAATTAAGGGAAACATTCGACTTGAGCCACGAAAAACGCCGTGACATAAGGTTTATCTTCCGCTCTAAAGGAGTGGGGCTGGATGATCTGGCTATTGCCACCCGGCAGTTAGCCACCCTTATAGGGGCCGGTCTTCCAGTAGTAGAATCACTTCAGGCCTTATCTGAGCAGGTGCTTTCCACCAACTTGAAGGGAATAATAATCGAAATAAAAGAAGAGGTTCAGGAAGGAAGCTCGCTAGCGAAAGCTATGGCAAAATTTCCGAAAGCCTTTCCTAAGCTATATGTAAACATGATCACATCCGGCGAAGCCTCCGGGACACTGGATGCTGTGCTTGAAAATTTGGCCGATTATCTGGAGGCGCAGATCGAACTGCGGAGAAAAATCACCTCAGCCCTTTTTTATCCGGCTTTGATGCTTGTATTTTGCACCCTTGTCGTAGTAGCCCTGCTTACATTTGTAGTACCCACAATAGTGAATATATTTATCAAACAGGGAGCGGCCCTGCCACTTCCAACCACCATTATGTTGGCTATCTCTCATTTCCTTACAAGGTATTGGTTTTTGCTTCTGCTTGCAGCCGCAGGGCTTGTGTACGGGGCAAGGGCATATTACCGTACAGAGAAGGGAAAGGATAAGATTGACAGATGGGCTCTTAAGGTTCCTATCTTAGGACAACTTCTTTTAAAAATCGCAACTGCTAGAATGGCTCGCACCCTTGGAGTACTGCTCTCCAATGGAGTAGGGCTTTTAGAGTCAATGAACATAGCTAAAAACATCGTCAACAATGTGCACCTACGCAGGGCTATAGAGGATGCGAGAGAAGGTGTAAAGGAAGGAAAGAGTCTGGCAAAAGAGTTTGGAAAATCTAAGTTTTTTCCCCCTATGCTTATCCATATGATAGCCATAGGGGAGACAAGCGGAAGGCTTGAGTCGATGCTTGTAAAAGCTGGCAAATCGTATGAAAATGAAGTGAATGCAACGTTGGCTGGGCTTACTTCACTCATTGAGCCCGTAATGATGATAGTTCTGGGGGGAATAGTTTTTTCCATTGTAATATCTATTCTTCTTCCTATGGTTGATTTGGTTAATCTTGTGCAACAGGGGTGAAACTTATGGAGAAACGAAACAAACCTTTAGCTTTAAGGCACTCAGAAAGTGGTCTTACGTTAGTTGAAATTATAGTTGTGCTGATTATCCTTTCTGTGTTGATGGCATTTTTGGGAGGGAGGATCTTTGGAAAGCTAGGATCTGCCAAAAGGGATATAAACAAACTCAAGATGCAGCAGCTAAGCTACTCCATAAAGGAATACCAGTTAAGGTACAATTCCTTGCCGCCCAATCTTCAAGCGCTGGTCAACGGCACAAGTGATATTGTTGGCTTCCAAAAGGTAGCTGAACCTGACCAGCTTTTAGATGCTTGGGGCAATCCCTTTATATACAAATTGGAAAATAACGGCAGGACCTACAAACTTATGTCTCTTGGAGCTGATGGAAAAGAAGGCGGAAAGGATGAAGATTTTGATGATTTTATCACAGGGCCATAGCTTTTAGAAAAAGCCGAGTGTAAATTTGAAGCGCAACAAGAAGGCAAAAGCCGGGTTTACTCTCATTGAACTCAGCCTTGTAATCTTGATTATAGGGGCTGTGCTCGCGCTTGTCGGCGTAAGGACTCACACATTTTACTTTTGGAAGGAAGAGGGTTTTTTAAGGTCTCTCTCTGAGACCATAGAATTTCTGCACTATCAGGCTGTAATGGATCAGGCATATTACCGGATGGAGATAGATCTGGACAAAAATCTGTACAGAGTAGGCGTCATGAAATCAGAAGATGAGACAGCTTATATTAAGAGCCTAGATCCAACTTTGGGAAATATCGCCCTTGAGCTGGCTGCATTTCTAAATCCCGGTATAGGATCAACCGCAACCTTCATTCCTCCTCCTTCCATTCCCTCGCTTTCAAAGCCTGTGCATCCTCCCTCCGGCACTCGGTTTACTGAAGTGCGGACTATGCGGGGAAAATCAAATAAAGGGAAGCCTTACATTATGTTTTCACCAAGAGGCTTCTCGGAGTTTTCCGTCATACACCTGAAGCAGCAAGGAGGAGATGAAATTACCATCGTTGTAAATCCCTTCTCGGGGCGCACAAAGATCATCCGGGGATATAAAGATTTTATATGGACTTATGGGAGAAGAAAAAAGACATAGTTCGCAAGGATT